>DYNG01000024.1 GCA_020721165.1 Desulfocapsa sulfexigens | reverse complement strand
CGGACCTTTGTCTTTACCCACAAGGATGGTGACTACTGGGTGCGACGCCCGGTCACCTTGGGCGTCCGCTTTGACGGCCTGGTGGAGATCACCTCCGGCATCACGGCGGAGCAACGGATCATCACCGATGGCTCTTTTCTGTTAAAGAGCGATGTCCTGCGCGGCAAGATGGGCGCAGGTTGCGCGGATTAAGGGAGGATACGACAATGGAACGATTCATCAATATTCTTCTTGCTCGCCGCTGGGTGGTGCTCACCCTGACCGCCATCCTGGCCATTGGTGGCTGGGTGGCCTGGACCCGCCTTCCCATCGACGCCTTTCCAGATGTGACCAATGTCCAGGTCATGGTGCTGACCGAGGCCCCCGGACTTTCCTCCGTGGATGTGGAGCAGCAGATCACATACCCCATCGAACAACAGATGGGCGGCGTACCCAAGGTCACCCAGGTGCGCTCCCTGTCCAAAGCCGGACTCTCCCAGGTCATTGTCGTCTTTGAAGACAACACCGACATCTACTTCGCCAGGCAGCAGATCTTCGAACGGCTGGCCATTGCCCGTGAGCATCTGCCGGCCTTGGCCGAACCGGAACTCGGCCCCATCAGTACCGGATTAGGCGAGATCTTCCAGTACACCCTTGAGGGTGACGGCATGGACGCCATGGAACTCCGCCGCCTGCAAGACGCCATTGTCACCCCGCAACTCCGGCCTATCGCCGGTGTTAACGAAGTGAACAGCTTCGGCGGCTTTGTCCGTCAGTATCAAGTCCTGGTCAACCAGGAGGCGTTGCTCAAATACGGGATCAGTCTGCGAGAGGTGGTAGAGGCCCTCGAGAAAAATAACGCCAACGCCGCCGGCGGCTTCATCGTCCGCGGTTGGGAGCAGACCTATATCCGCGGTCTGGGGCAGCTCACCGGGCCTGAGGATATAGGTGAGGTCGTGCTGAAATCCCACGACGGCACGCCGGTGCATGTTCACGATGTGGCCACCGTCACCATCGGCCCCCAGCCCCGGCAGGGAGCCGTTACCCGTGACGGCAAGGGCGAGGCGGTAGCCGGCATGGTCATCATGCTGCGCGGTGAAAATGCCAAGGATGTGGTTACCCGAGTCAAGAACGCCATCCCTCGCATTCAGGAGAGCCTGCCGGACGGCGCCAGACTCAATGTTTTCTATGATCGCACCGAACTGATCGAGGCCTGCATCAAGACGGTGGTCGATGCCCTCACCGAAGGTGGGTTCTTTGTCATCCTGGTGCTCTTCCTCTTCCTGGCCGAGCTGCGGACGGCCCTGATCGTGGTGCTCTCTCTACCGCTCACCTTCCTCATCACCTTTCTGATCATGGGCCCGGTCGGCATCAGCTCGAACCTGATGAGCCTGGGCGGGCTCGCCTTTTCGGTGGGTATGGTGGTGGACGCAGCCATCGTCATTGTCGAGAATATGCGCCGCCACTTCGCCTGCAACCCGGACAAATCGATGAAAATCCGGATAGCCGCCCTGGCCGTGGCCGAGGTGGCGCGGCCGGTGGCCTTTTCCGTAATGATCATCGCCATTGTTCTGGTACCGCTCTTCTCGCTCCAGGGCATCGAGGGCAAGATGTTCATGCCGCTCGCTGCCACCATGATCATCGCCATCCTGGTCTCGCTGGTGGTGGCGCTGACTGCGGTGCCGGTCCTTTCCGCCCTGGTCCTCAGTCAAAAACCGGAGAAGGAATTCTGGTTCGTGCGGGCCTTGAACCGGGGCTATCTGGCACTTCTCACCAACGCCCGGCGGCACGGGGCAGTGACCATGCTCCTCGCCGTCCTGTCCCTGGCTGCCGCCGGTTGGGCGGTCACCGGGATAGGCACCGAGTTCATGCCCCACCTGGACGAAGGGGCCATCGCCATCAATGCCGTGCGCCTGCCCAACGCCTCACTGGAAGGGTCGGTATCGGTAAGCACCTTTATCGAGAAGCGACTGCTGGCCTCCTTCCCCGAGGTCCTGACCGTGGTCAGCAAAACCGGCCGGGCTGAAATCTCGGAAGACCCCATGGGGCCGGAGCAGACCGATTTATTTATCATGCTGAAACCGAAAAAAGAGTGGACCGCCGGCCGCACAAAGACTGAGCTGATCGAGGCCATGAACAAGGAACTTTCCACCATTCCCGGCATCCGGCTCTCCTTCTCCCAACCCATCTCCCTCCGGGTCAACGAGCTGATTTCAGGGGTCAAGAGCGACCTGGCGGTCAAGGTCTATGGCGAGGATCTGGAGAAATTGAAGGGCTACGCCGACCGCATTGCCGCCATCCTCAGCGGACTCGATGGGGCGCGGGATGTCAAGGTGGAACAGGTTTCGGGCATGGAGCAGATTGAGATCGCCTACGACCGCAAGACGCTCGCCCGTTACGGGGTCAATGCCGGCGATGTCAACGAGGTGATCGAGATTGCCCTTGCCGGACGAGAGGCGACGCGGGTGGTGGAAGGCCCCCTGCGCACCGCCACTATGGTGCGACTGGCCGAGAAGGAACGATTGGATCTCGACGCCCTGGACAAACTGCTCATCCGCGGGGCCTCCGGTGAACCCATCCGCCTTGGCCAGGTGGCGAAGATCACCCTGGTAGAAGGCCCGGCCCAGATCGGTCGGGAGAAGGGCATGCGACGGGTGGCCGCCGAGGTTAATATCCGGGGCCGGGACCTGGGCGGTTTCGTGGCCGAGACGCAACAGAAACTGCACGACATCGAAAAAGAACTACCCTCCGGCTATTTCCTTGAATACGGCGGCCAGTTCGAGAACCAGCAACGGGCCATGCAACGGCTCTCCATCGTCGTACCGGCCGCGCTTTTTCTCATTTTCTGCCTGCTGTACATGGCCCTCGGCACTCTTCGGGATTCCCTGCTGGTAATCCTGAACCTGCCCTTTGCCTTAGTGGGTGGAATTTTAGCCATCCGGGCCTGGGGCATGCCGCTTTCGGTGTCGGCGGCAGTGGCCTTTATCTGCCTCCTGGGAATTGCGGTGCAAAATGGGGTGGTACTTATCGCCTTTTTTCGGCAACTGCGCGACGGGGGCCACAGCATTGATGAGACCATCCTTGAGGGCTGCCGACTTCGTTTCCGGCCCCTCCTGATGACGGCATTGACAAGCTTCATCGGCCATTTGCCCATGCTCTACGCCTCAGGCTCCGGCGCCGACATCCAGAAACCTCTGGCTGTAGTGGTCATGGGTGGCCTCGTCACCTCCACCATCCTGACCCTGGTCGTCATCCCGGTACTCTTCGGCTGGCAGGAAAAGAGGTTCGGCGCCGGCCGCCTTGATGAGATAAAGGCCATAATAAAAAAAGACACGCCCTCACTGCCTTGAACCGACCAAACATCACACGGGAAAAGGTGCAAAACATCTGCAGAACCCAATAATTATGGGTCTATGTGATTTGTAGTGGGTAAATAACATCCAATGCCCAAACAGAAGGACACTATCCGTCCTGAAATTGTCAAATTTCACTGTTTGTTGAACTGATAACAGTCCTTGAGCTTGAGGTCGAAATGGCGTCCTCTCGCCATCGGCAATTGCTGGAACAGCAAGAGGAATCAAGCCTGTCAAGGTTGCGTAACGAAGTGAAGCACCAGAAGGGTATGACCTTGACAGGCCTGATTCCTCTTGCTACGCATGCCCAGCGATTGGCATGGGCTGCCTAAATCTACCCACCCTATTTCACATAGAACCCTAAAAAATTAGGCTGGTGAACTATTACCTGTCTCCTTCCTGCTCGTTTTCATCGTAAGTAAAAACGGGAATAATACTACGATACAGACATTTTCGAAATATCACCAACCTGGAGGAATAACTGGGCAATTCCCGTCAACAGATTCAGGCGATTGTGACGGATTTTTTCATCCTCAACCATCACCATCACCGACTCAAAAAAGAGATCTATCGGTTCCTTTAAGGCCAGCATTCCCACCAGGGCCTGGGCATACTCTTTCCGGCCCAGTAGAGGCCGCACCGAACTGGCGACGGCGTTATATGCCTCCACCAGGTTCCGCTCCGCCTCCTCGACCAGTAAAGAGGGGTCAATCTCTCCCCCCGGATGATCCTTGACGATATTCCGAATGCGTTTGAACGAGGAGGCCAAAACAGCAAAGGACTCTTCGTGACGAATGGCCACCAGGGCATCTATTTTGCTCCGGCAATCATACACTACATCAAAGCCCAGAGAGGTAACGGCCTCGACCGCCCCCTGATCCAGGCCTCTGGCCAGGGCATCATTGACAAATCGCCCCTTGATAAATGACATTGCCGCCTCAACGGTTGCCACGCTGCCATCCACCTTGTCGCCATACAGGGCCAAGGCCTTATGGATCAGTTCCCGCAGCGATACAACCAGTTTCCGATCACCAATAATATGCAGGACGGCCAGGGCCAATCGCCGTAAACCAAAGGGGTCGGCCGTGCCTGTGGGTTGCTGGCCAATGCCAAAACAGCCGGCAATGGTGTCAAGACGATCAGCAAGGGCCACCAGGGCGCCAGGGGTTGAAACGGGCAGCTCCGAACCGGCCCGTTTCGGCAGATAATGTTCACGAATGGCCTGAGCGACCGAAGCCGATTCTCCATCATGCAAGGCATAGGCTGCCCCCATGTCTCCCTGCAGGGTTGGGAACTCGCCAACCATGTTCGTCAAGAGATCGGCCTTGCACAATTGAGCCGCGCGCAGACTGACGGCCATTGCCTCGGGGGCCAGCTTTTCCGCCAACAAAGCAGTCAGCTTCAGCAATCGCTCACTCTTCTCCAGCATGGTTCCCAGTCTGGCCTGAAAGATAATGCCGGAAAGCTCGGGAAGTCGTGCCTCCAATCGCCGCTGACGATCAGCATCGAAGAAGAACAGGGCGTCTTCAAGGCGGGCCCGCAATACCCGTTCATGCCCTTTTCTGGTCACTGCGATATCTGCCACCCGGGTATTGTTCACCGCCACGAAATATGGCAGGAGTCGTCCTTGACCATCCCGCACCGGAAAATATTTCTGATGCTCCCGCATGGAGGTGGTCAACACCTCCTCCGGCAATTGCAGAAATCGCTCATCAAAGGAACCGCAGACCCCAAAGGGGGATTCAACCAGGTTGGTCACCGTCTCGATCAGGGCTTCATCCAGGGCCACTCGGGCATCAATAAGGGGCAGAGTGGTGGTCACCGCCTCAGTAATTTCCTGCAACACTGCCTGGCGGCGACGATCAGGATCCACTATCACACTTCGTTCCGCCAGACCCTGCTCATAACTGGCGGCATCGGCAAGCGGAATTGGGGCCGGAGCCATAAAACGGTGGCCCCGGCTGCTGGCCCCGGCCTCAATGCCATTCCAGGAAAGAGGCGCCACCTTCTGACCGTACAGAGCCACTATCCACTGAATCGGACGGACAAAGGCCGTCGTCTGCGCCCCCCATTTCATCGCCTTGGGAAAAGCAAAGGCGCCCAATAGCCCCGATAACAGCTCGGGGAGCAGGTCGTGGGTGGGGCGACCAGCGACAACCCGGGTTAAGGACAAGTATTGCCCCTTGGCAGTCTCCACCAGCCGCAGATCACTGGCCTCGGCTCCCCTGGAACGGGCAAAACCCTGGGCCGCCTTGCTGAATCCACCCTCCGCATCAAGACCGGCCTTGGCCGAGGGCCCCAGCAGTTCTTCCTGACGATCGGGCTGCTGCTCTCCCAAATCATGAACTATCAGGGCCAGCCGCCTTGGGGTTCCCATCACCTGCACCTTCCCGAAGGCAAGCTGTAACTCATCAGCCTGACGAACAAAATTCTGGCGCAATTGCTCAAGAGAGGGAAGCAGAAAACCAGCCGGAATTTCTTCCGTACCTATTTCAAAGAGAAGATCAGTCATCATAATCGCTATAAGGGATAAGTGAATATCGGGTCATCATCATCCCCGCGCAGGCAGGGAGCGACAATGGCCCAGGGAATACCGTAAAAGGTTGGTCTTTCTTTCACTCCTGTAATCGCATGCTCGCCGAGTCCGGCAAAAACGAGTGGGAACAAAGGAGCACACCAAGACCCCATCAGCCGTTCAAGGGCAAGGAAACAGGTCGTGAGGCTGTGGCAAAGGTGGAATAGCCTTCAAAAAGGTTTTCCACCGTCACCGAAAACCATTTCAAGGCCGACACCTCCGCCAGAGACGCGCTGATCTGGCGGGTCAAAAACTCCACCGACAGCGAACCGGACAGTTCCCCTCGGCTTTGTCCCTGTTCCTGCCCAATCACCTGTTCAACGGCCCGCTCCACCAAGGTGATAATATCTTCTATCCAGATAAAATGGCGAAACCTCACCGCCACCAGCGCCTGGCCCCAATGACCGCGAGATCGTGGCAGTCCCGAGGCTAATTGCTCTTTTAGGGGCAGAGAAACCGGCACGGTCAACTGCAACTCCAGATCATCGGCCTGCGCAAGAGAACCGTGCAGCCGACACTCATAGCGACCGGCATTCAACCCGTCCTGTCCCGTCATTCTTGGCAGGAAGTAGGCAAAGGCTATTTCCAGATGTGCGGCCTCCGCCTGGAGACGAACCTTCATTTCTTCCAAAATGCGATGAAAACTCTGCACATCAATCTGGCCATGAAACTGGTTGAGAATCTCAATAAACCGGCTCATGTGCGTTCCCTTGAACTCATGGGGCAGATTGACAAACATATTGACCGTGGCCACGGTATGCTGCTGTTTCCGGGCCTTATCAAGCACGGTAATGGGATAAGAGATGGTCTTGACTCCCACCTTACGGATATTGATGCGCCGATAGTCCCGCTCGCTCTGGATATCTTTCATGAGCTGAACATCACAGGAAGGGTGTCGGAACGGGAGGCCGCAGGAAAATCACAGCAGATATAAAAAAAAGAGCCAGCATAACGGATCGTTCTATCAAAAAAACTGCCAGAATGGGGAATATCTTATCAGGGACCGATAACGCCGAGCAAGAACGGCATGTCCCTTGCGTCCGCCTCTATGCGTTTGTTGTAGGGTGAATGGGGGACGGTCCCCATGTCTTGAATGTGGAGAAAGGAATAGATGTTGGTCGGAAATCATGGAGACAGGCAATCAAGATATTGCAACACTGCCGCACCTGCACCCACTGCGGCAATGACCATGCCGAACAACATCCAGATAAAATTACGCCGCTCTTTGCTGATCTGTTTATTCAGCTCGTCGCGGCAATCGTTGAGTCTGCCGACATTCTCTACGATGATATGCAAGTGATCTTTGGCGGCATGGTACTGCTCGCCCCTGGTTTTGCTTTGATTGTTGTTACGGGCGAATTGCCGGGCCCTCTCCGTCGCTGCGGAAATAGCAGGGAAATCAGGGGAATGATGGTGGTGATCTGGGTCTTGCGGTAGTCGTCCTTGAACTTTTTGAGCTCCATCAATTGATGGAGAATGGCCGCTTCATAGGCATCATAGGTCGCCCGTTTGCAGTGTTTGATGGCGTCGGCAAGTTCATACCTGGCTGCTTCAACAGCAGGGTCACTCAGATAGCGAATGAGATGGTTTCCGGTATAGCGGAGCTGGTTGACAGCAGGGACGATCAATTCGCCGCCAGTGTCCTCAACCTCTTTGATGGCACGCTCTGCTTCAGTAAACAGGACGCATATTTCCTGAAGTGTGGCCTGATCTTCAATGGAGACGATGCTCATTTTTCATTAAAAAGAAGCATCGTCCTGCGCTCTGCCAAGTCTTCCTTGGTGGCGAACAGGCCGCGCTGTATCAGCACATTGCCGGTTGCCGCAAGACTTGCCGCATTTCTGCGCAATGCCCGCTTTTCCGCTTCACCATGCACCGGCGGACATGGCGGAATAAAAGAAAAAATGTCTCTGAGTCTCATGGTGTG
>DYNG01000023.1 GCA_020721165.1 Desulfocapsa sulfexigens | reverse complement strand
GGCAAACGGCAATAAAAAATCATTCCAAGAATAATGGTAACATATTGAAAGCTAAATATTTTTATTGTTGGCCGTGCATGATTATCTTTTGCCGTTTGCCTTACTTGAGGCAGGAAAAGGATGAATAGTTTTTGAGCATTGGATTAGTAGCGGCCATATTTTTTTCGTAACCGTTCCCGCACTATTTCAGCGCCCGTGTTGAGGATAAAGGTGAGGCTGAAAAGGAGAGTGGCGCAGAGGAAAAGCACGCGGTACAGGGTTCCGTTGAAAGGGGCCTCGGGGATTTCCACCGCGATATTGGCCGCCAGAGTCCGCATTCCGTTGAAGATTGACCAGTCCATAATGGGCGTGTTGCCGGTGGCCATGAGAACAATCATGGTCTCGCCCACGGCCCGACCAAAACCGATCATGATGGCGGCAAAAATACCGGGGCTGGCGGAGGGCAGCACCACCCGCCAGATGGTTTGCCAGCGGCTGGCGCCCAGGGCCAGGGAGGCGCCGGTCAGGCTGTTGGGGATATTGGATATGGCGTCTTCAGTAATGGAAAAGATAATGGGAATGACGGCTATCCCCAGGCCAAAGGCAATGATAATGCTGTTGCGCTGATCATAACGAATGCCGCCCTCGGTGTAGAGCCATTGCAGAAAATTGCCGGAAAACCAGGCGTTTTCGATGAGAGGGGCGATCCCGGCGGAAAGGCCGAAGACGCCGAGAACGACTGGTGCCAGAAGCAGGAACTCATAGCCGGCGCAGCGGTTTTTCAGAGTGGGGGTGCGATAATAGGGCATCATGATGGTCATGAGGAGGATCAGAACCAGGGGCAGCAGGATCGTGCAGATCAGGAGGGGCAGGAAGGAGGCTTCAATAACGGGGCCCAGCCAGAGGGCAATGAGGAAGCCAATGACCACGGAGGGAACCGAGGCCATGATCTCAATCATGGGTTTAATCGCCTTCTTGAATCCGTAGGAGGTGAACTGGCTGGTATAGACCGCCCCCAGGATAGAAAGAGGGATGGCAAAGAGCATTGCATACAAGGTGCCCTTAATGGTGCCAAACAACAGAGGAACGATACTGAATTTGGGTTCAAAATCATCATTGCCGGCAGACGATTGCCAGACGAACTCCGGCTGGTCATAGCTTTCATACCAGACCTTACCAAACAGGGTCTTCAAGCTGATTTCCGGATGCGGGTTGCTGATATCCCAGATCAAAAGATGGCCGTCATTATTCAGCCCGATCAGGCTCCGGTCGCTGTCGGCAATGGCAAATCTGGTCAAGGGTTGTTTCATCTCCAACAGGTGTTTTTCGCTGGTCATGTAATCATAATGGACGAGGCCCGAGCTGTCGGTACTGATGATGGTCTTGGTGCGACGAGAGGTGATAATATGGGCCACCGGGCTGGAGTGTGGCTTTAATGTGTGAATTTTCCGCAATTTTTTGGTGTTGCCGCTGCCTTCTTGGTTCTTGACCAGGCTCCAGGTGGACAGCTTGCCTGCCGCATCGCCGACCGCCACTGAGATATCGCCAAAGACGAGTTCTACGGCGGTAATGGCCACTTTTTCCGAACTGGCAATAACATTGTCGGTACGAACCGCCTTGTCGTTGGCGCTGATGTCCCAGCGCAGCAGGTTGCCGGAGTCGGTGCCGGCATACAGGACACCGCCCTTTTCATCCACAGTGAAGGTGGTTATTTTTCCGGGAATTTCCTCGGCAATGGCAAAGCCAAACTCCTCTTTTTTCTCATTGTCGAAAAGATCGGTGGTGACGACCTGCCGACTGATGTGGAAATGACCATTGTCAGTAAGACTGACCAGGGTGGTCATGCCGCCTTCATCGTGTCGTGCAATCGCCTTGCTCACGGTTACTGCCGGTAATGCCGGAAATTGGGACTTCGTAGCAATGTTGGGCTGGATGGTTCGCTTGCCGGCCTGGTCAAATTGCATTTGGAAGAGTACTTCCACCAGGTTGATGGAACCATCTTCGGCCAGCAGGGTGTACTGGTTGTTTTTGTGAGTGGAAATGGCCGTAATGGCGATGGTCTGGCTGGAAGAGGCAGGCAATGACTGCAGAACGGATTTCTGTTTCGTGGCGTAAAATGTAAAGAGGCCTTTGTTGTCCAGGGTATAGGCGATTTCCTGGGTGTCATCAATGCCGACTGCCAGCGCAGAGGCAGTGGTGTTCGGCAAGGGGAACTCGTGGATGAGACGGGACTGGGCGCTCTGAAACAGGGGCGCTGTGACCCGAATGATGAGAAGCAGAATGGCAATAACACTGGCGATGACCAGAAATCCGCCCAGAGAGATGATTCTGGTGGCAATACGATCCTGGCGCCGGACTTTCCTGATAAATGGATTGGGTGTTTGCATGGGATCGTCGAAGTCCGGTGAGGAGGGGAAGCGGTTGGGTACTGTTCTTCAAAATACCAGAAGATCAGGGCGTTGTCACAAAGGAGTGAAAACGCCCTGTTTTGTCTCTGTTGTCCGCTGATTAGGGGCCGTTAAGAAATAACTCGCACTTTACAGCCAGTTCTTTACGGCCCCCTTTATGCCGCTAATAACGATTGAATCGTATGAATTATTTTTGAACGACGGCTTATTGCAGCTTCGCCAGCTCTTTGGCGGCGACTTCAGCGGTTAAGGGCATATAGCCGTCCTTGACCACGATCTCCTGACCGGCCTTGGACAGGACAAATTTCAAAAACTCGGCCGTTACTGGAGGCAGGGGTTTGTTGGGTTCTTTACCGACATAGATGTACAGAAAGCGGGACAGTGGGTATTTTCCGGACAAAACATTCTCATAGTTGGGCTCGACCGCTGGCTCACCCTGTTTGGCGCTCAGGGCTACGGCCTTGACGCCGGAAGTCTTGTAGCCGATGCCGGAATAGCCGATGCCGGAGCGATCCTCGGTAATGCCCATAACCACTGAGGCGGAGCCTGGTTGTTCCTTGACGGTGTCTTTGAAATCGCCTTTTGATAAGGCATGTTCCTTGAAGAATCCGTAGGTGCCAGAGGCGGAGTTACGGCCAAAGAGACTGAGGGGCATGGCGGCCCATTCAGCCGTGAGGCCGAGCTGTCCCCAGGTAACGAAGTCTTCACTGATCCCGCCCTTATGGGTCTTGGAGAAGATGGCATCCACCTGAGGCAGGGAGAGGCCGGTGATGGGGTTGTCCTTGTGGACAAAAACGGCCAGGGAGTCAAGGGCAACGGCGATTCTGGTCACCGGATAACCATATTTGCTGGTAAAGGCCTCTTCTTCATCTTTCTTCATGGAACGGGACATGGGCCCTAACTGAGCGGTGCCGGCAATAAGGGCTGGCGGCGCGGTGCTGGAGCCCTTGCCCTCGATCTGAATCCGGACATTGGGGTACTCTTTGCGGAAAGACTCGGCCCAGAAGGTCATCAGATTGTTCAAGGTGTCGGAGCCGATACTGCTGACATCGCCTGACACCCCGCTGGTTTTCTGATATGTCGGTATTTTTGCATCAACTTCCACGCCCGCCATGGCAGCCCCAGTGGTGATGGCGGTAAAGCATCCAGCCAGAACCGCACCTTTCATCATCTTGCCGATTACCTGATTATTCAAGCCCATTTTTTCTTCTCCATCAGAAAATGTTTGTGGCTTCCCCTTCATTGCGGGGGGCCGGTGAACAACTTTTTCGCATAATGCCCACCTTCTGTTAGGATTTGATGAGGATTGTGTTAGGAGATGAATACAGGGTAAGGGGGGATTTGTATCGTTATTGACCTTGGCGGCGGAAATATTGAGTGGTTACTGCTAATGGTGATCTGCTCAATTTTGAATTTTTGCCTGCTTGGGAATGGCGATCTCCAACCCGGGGATGACCCAAGTATTGTGTGGCAATTTAATGTGATTTTAATCTTGTTGTAACCTTCCTCTAAAAAACCCCCTGTAACTTGCTGGCAATGACTCTATGGGGAGTCAAAACTGGTTTTAGATGATGGCTTGCGGTGTTTTATCATTCTGGAATCATAAATAAAAATCTGTTTAACAGAGAAGGGAGAACAAGATGAAAAAGGTATTATCAGCAGTGGCGGCCCTGGGGTTGACCATGGTTTTGCCGGTGGCCGGTATGGCCGGTGGCGGAATGAGCAATGACGCTATTTTACGAGAGTTAAAGGAGTTGCGGGCCCAGGTATCCAGCCAGCAGGCCGAGATTGACATGTTGAAAAACCAGAAGGCGGGCGCGCCTGAAGATATGGAATTTCTGAAAAACAAGGTGGCGGCCAATGGCGAGCATATTGAGGCCTTGGAGGCCAAAAAAGGCTTTGCTGTTTCCAGCAATGAGTTCATTGACGGGATCAAGCTCAAGGGTGATCTGCGGGTTCGTTATGAGATGCGGGACAGGGACTATAAAGAAAAGATGGGTGAGGATATTACCCGTGAACGGTTCCGTACCCGTTTCCGTCTGGGCGGAGTCTGGAACAACAAGACTGAGTCCTGGCAGGCGGCCGCAGGATTGGCGACGGGCGGTGATGATCCCACCAGCACCAATGACACCTGGAGTGAAGCCAAACCCTTTGAGACCGGTGACATTCGTCTTGATTACGCCTATGCCAAGCATAAGTGGAATGACTTCAGTTTTATGGTTGGTCAATCCGAAAATCCCTATACAACCTCATGGGTATTCTGGGATGGCGATGTGCGGCTGGCCGGTCTGACTATGGCTTATGGCCAGAAAGAGGGCCTTTTTGCCACCACCGGCGCTTATGGCGCCAAATTCGTTCAGGATGACGACACGGCCATGCTCTATATGGGACAGGCAGGATTTAGAGGCGCATTCAGCGAAAAGGGGAAATTCACCGTTGCGGCCGGATATCAGGCCTATGGCAGTGAAATAATCAGCGATGAGTGGGGACTGGATCACGATGCGGACGATAAAACCAAGTCCTCCTTCGGTCTCGGCTATTGTGACCCGAACGAGTATGACCTGAGCATTGGTGACATCTATACCGATGTCAGCATGCCGGTTGGTCCGGTCAAGATGAAGGCCTATGGACAGATCTGGATGAACTTTGGTGCCGGCGGCAAGCATGGTCAGGCCGGCAGCAAATTTCCTGGTCTGCCCGAAGACAACGATATGGGCTGGGTGGCCGGTATAGACGGAAAGTATAACAATTTCAAGATGGGCCTGGCCTATTCTGTGGTTGAGGCCGATTCTCTCTTTGGCTATCTCTCTGATTCCGATTTCGGTGACGGATTGTCCAAGACCAATAAAGAGGGCTGGAGGGCCCAGCTTGGGTATGATTTCACCAAAAACTGGTCAACGGATTTGACCTATCTCGCCTATCAACGATATGAGGATTATGCAACTGCCAAAGAAGACGATGTCAGCATTCTTCAGCTTGATGTGAGTTACAAGTTCTAATCCTGATAAACGGGATAAATTCCATAGCGGGATAATCGCTCCGTCAGAAGAAATGTTCCTTTGGTTTCTCTGGTGGAGAAAGAACGCTGTTTTGAGCCGGCCCGTCTGTGAAGACGAGGCCGGCTTTTTTTATGGAGAGTTATCTCCTGGCGGGAAGATGGATGGTAAATATACTACCAGTGCCGGGGCTGCTTTTTACGGTGATACGGCCATGATGGGCGGCGATGATATGCTTGACAATGGCCAGTCCCAGGCCCGTACCCCCTATCTTGGCACTGTGCGCCTTGTCAACACGGTAGAATCGTTCAAAAATTCTATTGATATCCGCTTCGGCAATACCGATGCCCTGATCCTGGATCTGGATGAGAAACTCATCATGATCGGTTGTGCACGAAACTGCTACGGGACTGCCTTTGGGGCTGTATTTCAAGGCATTGTCCAGCAGGTTCAGGACTGCCTGTTCCAGCAGCGGCGGGTTGATGGCTGCCGTGAACGAGGGATCGCACCCCAGGGCAATGATCCGCTCTTCCTGTTGTTGCTGGAGTTTCAATAGGCAAGATTGCACAGCGGTTGTCAGCGTTTCCTGAACTGGCAGCAGTTGCAACCTGATTTCCTGATGCCTGGTATCCTGTTCGATCCGGGACAGGGCCAGCAGATCCTCGATGATGGCGTGCAGCCGTTCCGCCTGTTTGTGGATAATTTCAACGAAGGCTCGGGCATTGTCCTTCTCATCGAGCGCTCCATCGAGCAGGGTCTCTGCAAAACCTTTGATGGAGGTGATGGGGGTTTTTAACTCGTGGGAGACATTGGCGACAAAATCCTGGCGCACGGATTCAAGACGGCGCAACCTTGTGATATCATTGATAACAATCAGTGCGCCCGTCACCTGCCCCTGGTTGTTGTGCAATCGGGCGCCGTGCGCAAAGAAGAACTTCTCGCGGCCATCTTCTCCCATACGGCTGCTGAAATCCCCCTCAATGGAGACCGGGCTGGCCAGGGTATGCCGGACAAAATTTTGGAGATGGGTGTTGCGAACGGTCAGAAGAATGCTTTTCCCTTTGATCTGTTCAGGTTGGAGGTTCAGCAATCGGCAGCCGGCCTCGTTGATGTCGAGAATGCGCTCCTCACGGTCAACGGTAAGCACGCCTTCCACCATGCTGGCAAAGACCGTCCGCAGTTGATTGCGCTGATTGACAATGGTTTGAAATCGTTCATCCAGTTGATCGGCCATTTCATTGAGGGCCTGGGCCAGATTGAGCAGCTCGGCCGCGCCTTGTTTGGGGATTCTTTCTGAGAAATCCCCGGCGGCAAAAAGGGTGGCACGATGGCGCATCTGTTCCAAAGGCTGACTGATGCGTCGTGCAATGATCCAGGCGATGAAGGCGGCAAAAAGGGCCACCAGCAGACAGCCCCAAAGGATTTTTCGATAAAGATCGGAAAGCGCTGCCTCCAGAGAAGTGATCGTCACGGCGGTGCGGATGATGGCCATGGTGTCGGGGGCCGATGAGGTGGGCAAATGATAGAGGGGGATGGCCAGGTACGCAAGATTCTTTTGCAGGGTATGGCTGAAGCGCAGGGAGGAAATGGCTGTTCCGGACAGGGCGGCGATGATCTCTGGACGGTCCTTATGGTTTTCCATGCGCCGGGGATCTTCATCGGAATCGGCAAGAACCGTGCCGTCAGGCGCAATGATGGTGATCCGGGTATGGGAATCTTTCCCGGCCTGCTGGCAAAAGTCCTGCAGGCCGACCATATCCTGACGGTCTAAAAAATCGCGGGTCGGGATGCTGATGAGATGGGCCCGCTCTTCAAGGCCGGTCGTGATTTTGCCGAGATAAAAGGAGTGAACAGCGGAGGCCCCGTACCAGGTAAAGGCGAGCAGGGCGGCACAGGTGATACACAGCTGGCTGGGAAATATTTGCCAGATAAGGCGATGGTTGGACATGGTAAGCCCCTTGGGTGATCTTATTTTATCGTGTCTTTCGTGGGTAAAGAAACCCCTCTCTTTCCATCCGCCATCATGCCATTGCGCGCCATTATTTGCCTGGTTGGCCTGTCCTGCTGGCCTCGTATGGCGGCTGGGATTGCGGTTTGGGAAACAGGCATGACCGGTGAGCAAGAGGCGCCCTCATGCTGATTGATTCGCCCGCGATAACTGCATTTTCCTTGCGGGTAGCTGAAAATCACCTCCTGTCGTCCTTTCTGGGCCCGTAATCCCTGGCTGAGGTGAATTTCGGCCCCTGTTTGCCCGCTGTGAATCAGGTCCAGCAGGAGTTTTATCTGTCTGAACTGGGGGCGGGCCTCCATCTGCCAGCAGCATTTTTCCAGGATGCGTCGCTGAATGGCGGGATGCTGATCGCGCAAGGTCTGGAGATTGAGGCGCAGGACGGGCGGCTCGATTGGCGCTGCTGGCGGCGACTGGGGAGGCGAAACGGCGTAGTGGTGGCCAGCAACAAGCGC
>DYNG01000022.1 GCA_020721165.1 Desulfocapsa sulfexigens | reverse complement strand
TGCTTGCCAGCGAGTGTTGAACTGTCCGGAAAACGCCTGCAGCACAACAGTATTCCCATCACCATCTACACATTCCAACACGCCAAACATCTGTCCGCCTCTTTTTTCCCAGAGGCAGTCGGTGGAGAATATCGGCTCCGAATCCGGGGTGTGAAAATCAATCCGTTGGTACTGCTCGAGCGCCGCCATCAGCTCCAAGGCGTATTTGCGGCTGTTCCCCACTGGCAGATAATGAACTTCATCACAAGAAGCGCAATACCCGTAGCAGGTCGCGTCTTGGGGAAGCGCTGCAATCAAGAGATCTCTCTCAACGCTATTTTTCATGGTAACAGTGTGACCCTACAAAAAAAAATCAGAACGGAGGTTTCGAGTTAAATTGGAGACGATCACCCGTCCTTGGGTGAGCAAAGGAAAGATAGCAGGCATGGAGTTTCAGCAGTCCCGGGCCGGTGCCGGTGCCGTAGAGCGGATCGCCGACGATGGGGATTCCCAGGCCGTGTTCAGATGCGGCGTGAACCCTGAGCTGGTGTGTTCTTCCGGTGACAGGGGTAAACTCGATTCGTGTTTTGCCATCTTTGACCAGGAGTTTTTTCCAGTGGGTAATACCCACCTTGCCGTGAACCGGATCGTAAATTTGCTGGGGTCTATTGTCAAGATCGAGGCGAAAAGGAAGTTCAATGCTACCCGCCTCACCCTCTAATTGCCCGTCCAGAATGGCGATATAACTCTTATCCACTTTGCCTTCCTGGAACTGAATAGAGAGATTGCGATGCGCTTCTTTGGTGCGCGCGACCACCAACAACCCCGAGGTGTCCATATCAAGGCGGTGAACTGCCGGCTGTTCAATGCAGCCCGGATACCGTGCCTTCACCCGCTCGCTGACACAGTCCAGGTTTTCCGGGCCACGCCCAGGAACAGAGAGAAACCCGCTTGCCTTTACGACCACGACAAATCCTGGTTCTTCATAAATTACGAGCAGTTGCGCCATACTTTATGTGCTCATCGAAACAGGAGCCGTGCTAACTTTGGAAATCGTGAGATCCACGATAGACATCTCAAAAGAAGATTGATCTCTGGAGGATACAGGGGGCCACTAATGGCAGCGTTCACATACACTCAGAATTACTCCGTTCCTAAATATTTTTCCAAACACTTTTGACCCTAAAGAGGGAAATGGGGGGCAAGCCCTTCCCTCTTTGTCGAGATCCTTCGTGTCACCCTTACTTGTCCGGTGTAAATCTGGTGATCTTGCTTCCCTGAATGCCAAGGCCAACCATCATCCCTTTCTGGTTAAAGAAAAAGGCATACACCCCTGACTGAACGGTAGTGCTGGTGAATGAGCGGGCCACTCCCTCATCCATAACCACAATGCTTGGCCCGACCCCTATTTCCCAGCCATCACTTTTTTTGAGATAGCTCAGACCTTCGTTATCCATGAAGAACAGGGCATATCCAAAGGCTTGCGCACCGAATTGTAAACCGTAAGAGGCAGCCATCGTTGTATAATAGCCACTCGTTTTGCCACCCGCCAGCAAGGCGCCCTCCCCATACTGTCCACCAATGATAAGCCCACCCTTCACAATCTTGGGGAAGACAAGAATCCCTTTCGCAGATTTGGCCATGTTTTTTGCCGCCGGCGTTGTCTGGTAGAGGTTTTTCAGGGCATTCTTGACATCGCGGTTAATTTCTCCAGCAGTAGCCGCATGGGATGACAGGGGAAAAATCATAGCAGCCCCGACCACCACGATTGCAACAACAAAATACCAGACTAAAAAATATTTTTTGATCAGCCCCTTTTTACTCATACCCGACCTCCTTGTTTTGAATGAATATTGCACTCGAACAATAATCTATGATTGATTGTATAGGGATGGGACTTGGCAAGTCAAGGGAAAAGCAGGCCTGGCTTTTGTCTCAATCCACAAAGAAAATGGGGACAGAATTATTTTTGACTTCTTCAGCCGGATAAGGTAGAGTGATTTCATGCCTCGACAATCCCGATTCGTCCTTCCCAACTGCCCGCATCATATTATCCAGCGCGGCCATAATCGCCAGGCGGTGTTTACGCGTGACGACGACTATCTCTATTATCTCGACAATCTCCAAGAGTGGAAGACCGCGCTTGATTGCAAGGTATATGCGTATTGCCTGATGACAAATCATGTGCATCTGGTGGTTGACCCCGGCAACGACCCTGAAAAGCTGGGGTTGCTGATGAAACGGTTGGCTGGTCGCCAGACCCGCTACATCAACACGATAGAAAACCGCAGCGGTTCCCTGTGGGAAGGCCGATATAAATCAAGCCCCATCGAGGCAAACCAATATCTGCTCGCCTGTTGCCGATATGTGGAATTAAACCCGGTGCGGGCCGGTATGGTGGATGATCCAGCCCAGTATCACTGGTCAAGCTGCTCAGGAAAGGTTCAGGGCTTCCCAGTGGCCTGGCTGGATCTTGATCCTTTTTACCTGAGCCTGGGAAAATCAGCCGGCAAAAGAGCCAAAAAATACGCCCTCTGGCTGCAGGAGTCTATTCCAGAGTCGGAACTGGAACTGATCCGGGATGCCACCCAGCAGGGCCGATTGACTGCGAACGATAATTTTATCAGACAGATGGCAGACACCGTCGGGCGCTGCCTGGAAGTGAGAAAACCAGGACGGCCAAGAAAGGACGAAAAATAGTTCTGTCCCCGTTTTATCATAGGAGGAACACATGCTGGCGGTGGAAATGCAGGAAAAGGCCATTGGGCTTTTCAAACAACGGTTGCATTGCAGCCAGGTACTGGCCCTGGTGGGCATGGAGAAACTCGGCAACAGTGACCCGGCGGTCATCAAGGCCCTGGGGGCCTTCGGGGGTGGGATTGGCGGCGCCGGGAACATCTGCGGCGCCCTGGTGGGCGCTGTCAGTGTCATCGGCAGCCTGTACAGCCGGGGTAGCCTGGAAGAAAAGGAAAACCCCCGGATGTGGGCTGCAACCAAGAAGGTTCTGCGAATGTTCGAGGAGTTGACCGCGCCATACGGCGGCATCAACTGTTGCCAGATTGCCCGCGTTGACTGGCTGGATCGGGAGCAGATCACGAATTTTTACACCAATCCAGAGAGCCGCCGACAACACTGTATTACCCTCATCGGGGAAACCGCCAAGACCCTTGGTGAATTGCTGGATCAGGAGTTGGAACGAATGGCCGCCAGGAACGAAGGGAAACCATAGGCGCTGGCGGCCTCTCACAGGGATATCCATGATCAACGAATGGCTGCACCCTTCATTCTCCCTCCTGTTTATTGCGGTGGGCGAGCTCCTGATTCTCAGCGCCCTGCTGCACATGATCTATCAACGGCGCACCCCCACCAGTATGATCGCCTGGCTGCTGGCCATCATCCTTTTGCCCCACGGAGCAGTGCCGCTCTATTTCATCCTGGGTTCACGAAAACGGCAAAATCCCAAAATTAAATCCGCCTTCAGCCTGCGTCCGCCCTCCCGTTCCCCCCTGGAGCCGGTCAATCCAATTGATGCTGTTCTCGAGGCCAATGGCATTCCCAGCGCCACCCAGGGCAACCGTTTTATCCTCTACACCACTGGCACCGAGGCCTATACCGCTCTTATCACGCATATTCAACAGGCCCGGAAGTCCATCTTTCTCAGCACCTATGTTTTTCATAATGATACGGTCACTGCCCGGATCATCGAGGCCCTGAGCCAGAAGGCCCGGGAAGGGGTGCAGGTCAAGCTCCTCATTGACTCCCTTGGTTCCTGGCCCCTCTATTTTCGTCAGCATGCCCTGCGTCCCCTACGACAGGCCGGAGGCGAAGTGGCCTTCTTTATGCCCATTCTCCGCATCCCCTTCCGCAATTATATCAACCTGCGCAATCACCGAAAAATCTACCTCTTTGATCAACAGATAGTCCTGACCGGCGGCATGAATCTTTCCCAGGAATATCTGGGCCCGACCGTTGATGCCCTCCGCTGGCACGATCTGCTGTTTTGCATGGAGGGCCCGGCGGTTTTCTGTTAGAATGAGATTTTTAATTCGGACTGGGCCTATGCCGCCGACCAGCCGCCCCCCCCGCCCCTTCCTGCCCCGCCAGTCAGTCATGAGGGCCTGCGCATCCAGGTGGCTCCCTCCGGCCCCGACATCGAAGGCGACGCCCTGTTTGAGGCTCTGCTCGCAGCCATCTACACGGCCCAGCAACGAATCTGGATCGTCACCCCCTACTATGCCCCGGACAGCGCCTTGCAACAGGCCTTGATCATCGCCCATCACAAGGGGGTCCAGGTCAAACTGATTACCCCGGACAAGTCCGATCACCTGCTGGCCGATCTGGTGCGGGGCAGCTATATGCGGGATCTGATTGACGCCGGCATTGAGGTTGCCCTGTATCAGGGCGCCATGCTCCACGCCAAGGCCATTGTCTTTGATGAGGCCAGCGCCCTGCTCGGCTCGGTCAATATTGATAACCGCAGCCTCTTTCTGAACTATGAAGTGGTCAGTTTTGCCTACTCGCCTGAAATCATCGGCGAAGTGAGCGCCTGGATGGAAAGCCTGCTCACCCGCTCCCGACACGGCATGAAGCCAGCCGGCCCCATTCGCCGACTGGCGGAAAACCTGATGCGAATCATTGCCCCGCAGTTGTAAAATGATTCACAATTGAGTAAAAGAGGAAATTTTTCGCATTCTCTCGCCCCTGGCGACAGACAGAATTCGACCCCGTTCCTCTCTCTCATTGAGCCGCCCCCCCAAGGATAATGGCGGGGGCTTGGCCAGAATAGAGGTTTCATTCCTTTCTCGTGTATGACGGTTCCTATGCCCATCCAGGACCATAAAACGGCGCTGTTGCCTCGTGACAGCGGTCTGGCCATCTCGCTGGCCTTTCTGGTCTACGAACTGGCATGGCAAGCGCTCACCCCTTTTCTGCGGGGCCATCAGCGACTGCGACAGGGGTTTGAGCAGCGAACGGTACGGGTCGTCCCGGCGCCGGCTGATCTCTGGATTCAGGCCGCCTCCGTGGGTGAGGCCTATCTGGCCCAGGAGATCATCCGCAGCCTCCATTCCCCGATCCCCTTGCGCATCCTGCTCACCACCGGCACCAGCCAAGGGATGGAGGTGGCGGAAACCATCATGAAAGAGCAGGAAGCGACGGATAATCAGCTCACCGTCAGCGCCGCCTACCTGCCCTTTGATCGGCCCTCCTTGATGCGCAAGGCCTTGACCGCCGTCCGGCCTCGTCTTATGATCCTGCTGGAAAGCGAACTCTGGCCCGGACTGCTGGGCGCTTGCCGCCGCCAGCAGATTCCCGTGCTGCTCGTCAATGGCCGGATCAAAGCGGCAAGCCTGAATCATTATCTTTTCTGGCCATCACTCTGGCGTTTTCTGGCGCCCTCGTGCATTCTGGCCATCTCCGAAGACGATGGCGCCCGCTTTGCCGCCCTTTTTGGACAAGAACGGGTCGAAATCGTGGCCAACATCAAGTTTGACCGTATCGCCAGCCAGCGCCCCGTCCTGACCGCCAACCCTTTACTCAACCTCTTCCCTCCCGACCCTCGTCTGATTGTGCTCGCCTCCATCCGGCAGGAAGAAGAGATTGTGGTTGGGAAAATGATAGCCGCCATCCATGAGGCAGACCGACAGACCGGTCAACAAACCATCATCGCCCTCTTTCCCCGGCACATGCATCGTCTTGCCACCTGGGAAAATATTCTTGATGGCCTCAACCTGCCCTGGCAGCGCCGCTCTCTCCTGACCGGGGTCGTTGCGGCGGGTTCCATTCTTCTCTGGGACTGTATGGGCGAGCTGCTGCCGGCCTGTCAACTGGCCCGCGCCGCCTTTGTGGGCGGCAGTCTGGCCCCGCTGGGCGGCCAGAATTTTCTGGAACCGCTCAGTTGCGGTCTCAGGCCGGTGATTGGCCCGTCTTGGAGTAATTTCTTCTGGATTGGCGGAGATATTATGGATCAGGGCCTGGTTATGCAGGTGAACAACTGGCAGGAAGCGGCCCAGGAACTGATTCGTCAAAGCGCCTCCCGGCCCAATCGGGAGCAGACCCGGCAGCAACTGGACGACTTCGTCAAGCATCGTCAGGGCGGCGCTCGCAAAACCTGCGCCGTTATCAACTCGTTTCTTTCTTCAGCCAAGCAACCCGACCAGAACCAATTATGAATGAACGACCACCCTGTTACGGCATCATCCCTGCCCGCTATGCCTCTTCCCGATTTGAAGGCAAACCGCTGGCCCTGATTTTGGGCAAGCCCATGATTCAGCTTGTCCATGAGCGGGCCAGCCTTTGCCCCCAACTCCAGCAGGTTGTGCTGGCCACTGATGACGATCGGATCTTCTCGGTGGCCCAAGCCCTGGCCATTCCCGTTCTAATGACCCGCGCCGATCATACCTGCGGCAGTGAACGGGTCCTCGAAGCGGCCCAACAATTGGCCATTCCCGATCATGGTGTGGTGGTCAACATTCAGGGAGACGAACCGGCCCTGGAACCGGACATGCTGACGGCCCTGATTGCCCCTTTTTCCTCGCCATCCGTCCAGGTCACCACTCTGGCCCGCCCCATCAGCCCGGACGAGGCGCAGAGTCCGGATCAGGTCAAAGTGGTCATGGATGAAAGGCAGCAGGCCCTCTATTTTTCCCGCTGTCCCATTCCCTACTGCCGCCAGAGCCACGGGGGGCAATATTATGGGCACATTGGCCTCTACGCCTTTCGGATGAAGACTTTACAACGATTTGTGACGATCAGGAAAGGCGCCCTGGAGCAACAGGAGGCCCTGGAGCAGTTACGGCTGTTGGAAAACGGGATTCCCATCCAGGTGGTCATCACCCATCACACCAGCCACGGAGTGGACCGGCCCGAGGATATTGTGGCGGTGGAAAAGATTCTTCGGGGCCGGTGAAAAGAGAAAGGGGAAGGCATCCCGTTTTTGATTCCTCCCCCCTCCTTCGCGCAACAATCGAAATAAAAGGGTTGGCGCACAGTCTTGTCCAGCAAAACGGTACTACCGCCCGCTCAATCGCTACGCAGTTTCGTGTCGGCTGTGCTCAAACATAAGGCGTCACCACCATTTTCTATAGGGCTTGCGGTACAATCACCATGACTTTATGTGTATATAAGAGTTGGCAGAAGATAATTAGAATCTGACCCCTTTATTTTGCCCCCATTTATTTGACCATAAAACCTTGACGCATCTTTAAATGTACTCTAAAATGTACAAAAAAACATTCAGAGAGGTGTGCCAATGCAGAGATTAAAGATAGACCAAGATATTAGATCAATGTCCGAATTCAGGACAGGGATAGCTTCATTTCTCAAACAAGTTTATGACACCAAAAGACCCATGGTAATCACTCAGCACGGTAAAAGTGCGGCGGTGTTACTTGATGTTGGAGAATATGAAGCTATGCAGGAAAAACTTGAGTTATTACAAGATATTCAAGTTGCAGTAAACCAAATCGAAAATGGTGAAGGGGTAACCCATCAAGAAGCCAAGAGTATGGTTTTCAAAAGGGTTTCCGAATGAAAATTTTTTGGTCTCCTTTAGCAATTGATAAAACTTCAGAGATTGCGGAATATATAGCCAGAGACAAGCCTACAGTTGCCCAAGACTGGGTGGATAAAATTTTTCAAAAAGTTGACATTCTGAAATCTTCCCCAGATATTGGTAGAGTTGTGCCGGAAATCAGAAGAAAAGATCTCAGAGAACTGATATTTGGCAATTATCGCATCATTTACCGTGTAGAAAAAGAAAATATTTCTATTCTGACCGTTAGACATGGCAAACAGATTTTACCTGCGGAAGAAATCGAAAAAATGCAGGCATAACAATGCAAATGCAGGTTAATTTTACTCTGACCCCCTTTATTCTGGCCCCCTTTTATTCCGGTTGTGCTGGCCACTGATGACGATCGGATCTTCTCGGTGGCCCAAGCCCTGGCC
>DYNG01000021.1 GCA_020721165.1 Desulfocapsa sulfexigens | reverse complement strand
CCGCCGGTACAAATCATTCAGATCGGAAGTGGCGAATCGCCCGCCTTCCAAAGGCACCAAGGGCCGCAGGTCAGGCGGCAATACGGGAATCACCTCCAGCACCATCCACTCCGGCTTATTGCCCGAGTCGCGAAAGGCCTCAATCACAAAAAGTCGTTTATATAACTTCTGCCGTTTGGTTTTAGAACTGGTGGCGGCCATCTCTTCCCGCAATTGCGCCGACAGGCTGACCAGATCCTGACTGGCCAGCAGCTCCCGAATTGCTTCAGCGCCAATGGCAACCTGAAATTGTCCGGGAAACTCAGCCCGCAGCTCCCGATACTTCTCTTCGGTCAGAAGGCTGCTGACCGGAATGGAATCCACGCTGGAAGAAACAACAGCATATTGTTCAAAGTAGAGGATCTTTTCCAGTTGTTTGAGAGTCAAATCCAGTACCGCCCCGATCTTGCTGGGCAGGCTCTTCAGAAACCAGATGTGGGCTACCGGGGCAGCCAATTTGATATGGCCCAGTCGCTCGCGTCGTACCTTGGACTGAATGACCTCAACCCCACACTTCTCGCAAACCACCCCGCGATGCTTCATGCGCTTGTACTTTCCGCAATTACACTCAAAGTCCTTGACGGGCCCAAAAATTTTGGCGCAAAAGAGTCCATCCCTTTCCGGCTTGAAGGTCCGATAATTGATGGTTTCTGGTTTTTTCACCTCCCCGTGGCTCCAATCCATGATTTTTTCTGGAGAAGCCAGGGAGATCTGAACCTTATTAAATTTTACAGGCGCCTTTGATTTTTGAAAAAAATTAAATAGCTCTTCCACGAGATCGTCTCTCCCTCATTTTATAGAGTGTAAATGTCTTCAATCATGAAATTGATGGCAAAAAATTATAGCCTTCACTCACCCATCAATCCTGCAATAATTCCATATTCAGGCACAGGCCCTGTAATTCTTTCACCAGAACATTGAAAGACTCGGGAAGACCGGTGGTCAAAAAGTTATTTCCTTTGACTATTCGCTCATACATGGTGGTTCGCCCTTCCACATCATCGGACTTGGCGGTCAGGAATTCCTTGAGAGTATAGGCGGCTCCATAGGCCTCCATCGCCCAAACCTCCATTTCGCCCAGTCGTTGACCGCCAAACTGGGCCTTGCCGCCAAGAGGTTGCTGCGTAACCAATGAATAGGGCCCTGTGGAACGGGCATGGATTTTATTATCAACCAGATGATGCAGCTTCAGCATATACATAACCCCAACCGTCACCTGATTGGCAAACGGCTCTCCGGTAAGACCGTCATACAACTGACTCTGGCCCACCGGGTCAACCCCCGCCTCTACCAGTAACTTCCTGATCTGTGACTCATCAGCCCCGTCAAAAACGGGACTGGCCAGATGCAGCCCCCGGTAGTGTTTTCTCGCCCAGTCCAGAAGCTCTTCATCACTCTGCCCGTCTATGATCCTGGCACACTCCTGTTCGGTATAAATGGCGCGCAGTTTCTTTTTCAGAGAATCAACCTCGTTCTTCACTGCCAGGGCGCTGATCTGTTGGCCTAATTTTTTGGCGGCAAAACCCAGATGGACCTCCAGCACCTGCCCGACATTCATACGAGAAGGGACGCCAAGGGGATTAAGAACAATATCCACGGCGCTGCCATCCGCAAAGAAAGGCATGTCTTCTTCCGGCAGCAGCCGGGACACAACACCCTTGTTCCCATGTCGGCCCGCCATCTTGTCGCCCACCGACAATTTTCGTTTCGTGGCCACATAGACCTTCACCATCTTGACCACACCCGGGGCAAGATCGTCACCCTTCTTCAACCGTTCGATAATGCCATCAAATCGTTTACTGATGAGGGCGGCCTGCTTATCGTATCGTGCATAGGCCTGTTCAATCTTTTCCTTGTATTTGGCCTTTTCAGAAAAATCCAAGGAGCGCAAGGCATGAAATCCGATGGCTTCAGCCAGATCAGCGCTCAACTTCTTCCCTAATTTCACGAGGATATTGCCTTGTGTATCCACAATATCCGCCTTCACCGTCCGGCCATGGATAATCTCACCGATTTCCCGGCAGACACCCCGTTTGAGACTGCTCAACTCATCAGCCTTATCCTGGGTTAAGCGTTCAATCTCCAAATCTTCAATCATCAGCGACCGTTCATCCTTGTCAACCCCGCGACGGGAAAAAACCTTGGCATCAATGACGACCCCTTCAATACCGGGGGGAACCCGAAGTGACGAGTCTTTGACATCCTGAGCCTTTTCTCCGAAAATTGCCCGCAGCAACTTCTCTTCCGGAGACAGCATCGTTTCCCCCTTGGGAGTCACTTTGCCAACCAAGGTATCACCTGCCTTGATCGCAGCGCCAATGCGCACAATCCCTGAATCATCGAGATTCCGCAGGGTCTCCTCGCTAACATTGGGAATATCGCGGGTTATCTCTTCCTTGCCCAGCTTGGTATCACGAGCCATGGTCTCAAAGACTTCAATATGTACCGAAGTAAAGGTATCCTCTTTGAGCAATCGTTCGTTAATAAGAATGGAGTCTTCAAAATTAAAGCCCCGCCAAGGCATGAAGGCAATGGTCACATTCTTGCCCAGGGCCAGCTCTCCCTGTTCACAGGAAGGGCCATCGGCCAAAACCGTTCCTTTGCTGACCCGTTGCTTGGGGAGCACCAGAGGGGTCTGCGTAAAGCAGGTATTCTGATTGGATTTCTTGTATTTACTCAAGCGGTATACGGACACACCCGTGTCGCGGCCATCTACACCCGGGCGGTCATAACGGATAACCACCCGATTGGAATCAACATCCTCAACCACCCCGTCATCGGCGGCCAGCAGGCAGGCCCCGGAATCCCGGGCGACAAAATACTCCATACCGGTGCCCACCAGCGGGGCCTTGGTCACCATCAGAGGCACAGCCTGGCGCTGCATGTTGGAACCCATCAGGGCCCGGTTGGCATCATCGTTTTCAAGGAATGGAATCAGCGAAGCCGCCACACTGACCAGCTGATTCGGAGCAATATCCATATAGCTGACCTGCTCGGTGGCCACAGTAAGGACTTCGCCCTCTTCACGGGCAATCAGGAAATCAGCGCTGATTTTGCCGGAGCCATCCACCAGGGTAACCGCCGGGGCAATAATCTGGTTTTGCTCCTGCAGGGCGCTGAGATATTTGACTTCATCTAAAACAATACGATCAGCGACCTTTCGATAGGGCGTTTCAATAAACCCATAAGGATTGACCTGCGCATAGGTGGCCAAAGAGACAATAAGCCCGATATTCGGCCCCTCAGGAGTCTCAACCGGACAAATTCGTCCATAATGGGTTGGGTGAACATCACGCACCTCAAAACCTGCCCGTTCGCGAGAAAGTCCACCGGGTCCCAGGGCGCTGAGCCTCCGCTTATGGGTCACCTCGGAAAGAGGATTGGTTTGATCCATAAACTGTGACAACTGACTGGTGCCGAAGAATTCCTTGATGGCCGCCGTAATAGGCTTGGGATTGACGAGATCATGAGGCATCAGGGTTTCAATTTCCTGCAGAGTCATCCGCTCCTTGATGGCCCGCTCCATACGAACCAGCCCCATCCGGTACTGATTTTCAATAAGCTCACCAACTGTGCGCACCCGCCGATTGCCAAGATGATCAATATCATCAACTGTTCCCTGCGAATCTTTCAACCGCACCAGATATTTTACCGATTCAACGATATCCTCACGGGTCAAGGCCTTATGGGTAATAGGAGTATCCAGGCCAAGTCGTGCGTTGATTTTATAACGGCCCACCTCAGAGAGGTCATACAGATCAACATTAAAGAACAGATTCTCAAAGAAAATCTCGGCGACCTCTTTGGTGGGAGGGGTTGAGGGGCGCAAACGACGATAGATTTCGATTAAGGCATCGTTTGAGCTGCCCACCTTATCCAAAGCCAGGGTTTTACGGAAGGCATCGGAATAGGTGACACCATCAATAAAAATCGTCTCAAAATCGTTAATTCCACACTCTTGAAAAGATTGGAGCAGCCCCTCGGTCAATTCGCTATTGGCCAGGGCAATGATCTCACCAGTTTCTGGATGGATAAGATCGGAGGCCAAAAAACGACCGTACAATGATTCAGCCGAGATTTGCAGAAAATCAATGCCTGCCGCCCTTATTTTTTTGCAGAAGAGCTGACTCACCTTATGCCCTTTCTTACCAATGACCTCACCATCATCAGGATTCACCAGATCGAATTCCAATCTCTGCCCAAGAAATGTCTCTGCCGAAAAGGAAATTTGATAGACCTCACCATTGCGTCTGACCTTATTGGTCAAATAAAAATTATGGAGCAAATCGGCAGATGAGTAGCCCATCGCTTTCAGCAAGGAAGTTACTGGAAATTTTCGGCGACGGTCAATGCGGACAAACAAAATATCCTTGATATCAAATTCAAGGTCAATCCATGAACCACGAATAGGAATAATTCGAGCCGAATACAACAACTTGCCACTGGCATGGCTTTTACCTTGATCGTGGGTGAAAAAAAGGCCCGGCGATCGTTGCAACTGTGAGACGATGACCCGCTCCGTCCCATTCACAACAAAAACTCCGTCACCAGTCATCAAAGGCAGACTGCCAAGGAAGACCTCCTGCTCTTTAATATCACGAATGGTCTGCACACCGGTGGCAGTGTCAATATCAAAGGTAATCAACCTGACCGTTATCTTGATGGGCACTTCAAAGGTCATTCCTCTTTGCAGACATTCATCCACTGTGTACTTGGGTTCACCAAATGAATAACGGACAAACTCAAGGGAGCAGAGCCCATTAAAATCCTTAATGGGAAACACATTCTTGAAAATAGCTTGCAGTCCGAAATCTTCACGGAGATCAGGGGCGACATGCATTTGCAGGAATTTTTCGTATGACAATCGCTGCATGGAGATAAGATGCGGTGGATCCATGACAGAGGCGGCGGTGGCGAAATTTTTTCTCACTCGTTCCATAGTAGTCCTCGAGGGTGCCTTGAGAGCATTCTGTTAAAATTACAAAAGATGGAATTCAGCCTGTTGCAGAACTCAAAGGTTTCAAAAACCAATATGAAGACCAGATGAACCTGCAAATGAATAGAACTGATCGGAACAATCAATCATAAAGCCCGCGCAAGTAAGCCCTTGATCCGAACCTGAAGACAACGATACGACCCCTTATGCAACGGGAGTCTCATGCGAGATGACACGGATGTAGAAAAGGTGAATGGAAATTCCAAAGAAGTCCTCATAAGCAACACCGTCCCAACGAGAAAAAGTAATCCCAGCCATGCCCATAACTGGTAAGCACTGGGTGAAAAAACTGATGAGGAAGCGCTAAAACAGGAAAAAGCAACACGCCGCCAGCCTAAAAACTGGAGCGTGTTGCTTTTAAACAACAGTTTGTCAATAGACAAAAAAACAGGCTTATTTTACAGTGACAACACCACCGACTGCCTCAATCTTCGCTTTGATATCAGCAGCCTCATCTTTACTCACACCTTCTTTCAAAGGTTGAGGAGCGCCCTCAACAAGATCTTTTGCTTCTTTCAATCCCAGACCGGTAATGGCACGAACCTCTTTGATTACTTTAATTTTCTGATCACCAGCGCC
This sequence comes from Desulfocapsa sulfexigens, assembly GCA_020721165.1. Lineage (GTDB taxonomy): Bacteria > Desulfobacterota > Desulfobulbia > Desulfobulbales > Desulfocapsaceae > UBA2270. Next base: position 2,337 of record DYNG01000021.1, on the reverse strand, counting down.
ACTTAGAATTACATCAAATTCGGTTTTTTCTTCTGCTGGCGCGCCAGCGGCAGCGGCGGGTGCTCCGGCGGCGGCAACAGCAACTGGAGCCGCTGCAGAGACACCAAATTTTTCCTCAAGCTCTTTAATCAGGGCAGAAAGCTCAAGAACGGTCATATTAGAAATGAAATCAATTACATCTTCTTTTGATACAGCCATTGTCATACCTCTTGTGTTATATTGTGTTGATTAGAATGCAAACGGATCGTCCATTCCCTCGATTTTCATATTGTTTACAGCGTATTCGACGAAAAGCTGAATTTATTACTGCCCTTTCTGCTCTTCAACCGCTCGTAAACCATACAGGAAAGTACGAGGAACTGCTGACAGAACCTGAACCAGACCTGTGGGCACAGCATTGAGCACGGCCAAGAACTGACCCAGCAAAACCTCCCGAGAAGGCAATTTCGACAAAGTGATCAGATCATCAATGGTCAACTTGTCACCTTCAAGAGCCGCACAACGAATTTTGAACTTATCATGGCCATCGGCAAATTTCGTCAACGCCTTGGCTGGACACACTGGATCCGCGTAGGCCATAACCACAGCAGTCGTTCCAATAAACTCATCTGCCAATGATGCGCTGCCAGTGTCAGTAACTGCTTTTTTCAGAAGGGTATTTTTTGCCACCCGAATTTCAGAATTACATTTACGCAGTTCACCGCGCAACTCTTCGAGATCTGAAACCGTCAATCCACAATAGTCTGTAACCACAGTAATTGTGGCCCGATTGAATGAATCATTCAGATCTGAAACTATTGCTGATTTTTCATCACGATTCAAAGTAATCCTCCTAATTTCGTTTAAGATTTTTCTTTAATCAAAAACAGCAGCTACGAAAACAATCTCACTCCATTTTTTCGATCACTCCCTCCCCTTCTGGCTATAACCATTCAGGAAAAGGGGTAACGAACGAATTGAACCAAAATCCCTTCCATCGTCTCGGCAGGCTATGATCAAGCATAATTAAACACTCTATGTACCTGCTGTCTCTGACTGAAATTCCTCGACACTGCCAGTAACTTCCTGTCATCGTCAAAGACCGACCATATCCAATTATTTAACCAAAGCTCGCGCCGACAGAGGATCAACCTTAAATCCTGGCCCCATTGTTGAGGAGACGGATATGGATTTAAGATAGACTCCCTTGCTGGTGGAGGGCTTTAAATGGATAATCTTCTCAATAAAGGCCTTGGCATTATCCAACAACTTGGCTTCCCCAAAAGAGATCTTACCCAGACCAGCATGGACAATACCAGCCTTATCAACCCGGAAATCAACCTTACCGCTTTTAATTTCCTTAACAATATTGGCAACATCAAAGGTAACAGTGCCAAGTTTCGCGTTCGGCATCAAATTGCGCGGCCCCAGAACTCGACCGATTTTACCAACCGTTCCCATCATGTCAGGGGTAGCGACGGTTTTATCAAAATCAAGCCAGCCGCCCTGAATCTTGGCCACCAGATCATCTCCACCAACAAAGTCTGCGCCTGCCTCCCGAGCCTCCGCCTCTTTCTCGCCTTTGGCAAAAACCAAAACTCGGGTAACCTTTCCGGTTCCATGCGGGAGAACAACCGAAGAACGAACCATCTGATCTGCATGTCGAGGATCAACGCCTAATTTTATCGCCATATCAAATGTTTCATCAAATTTGACGAAGCTGCTCTTCAGCGCTGCCCCAATGGCATCTTCCAGGGAGAGAAGCAGTGAACGATCAACTCCCTCAATTTTGTTTCTGAACTGTTTTCCATGTTTCGGCATAATAGCTTTCTCCTTGCCTCCTACTTCTTGCGCTCAAAAATCAATTGCTCTGCAGCAAGTGTAGTATATAAAAATAAAAAACTAACCCCGCAGAACGGGACCAACATTAACCAACAACTGTAATCCCGATGCTTCGTGCGGTGCCGGAAATAATCCGCATGGCGGTGTCAACATCATAGGCATTCAGATCCGGTAGTTTGATCTGAGCAATCTCTCGAACTTGTGCCGCAGTAATTTCTGCAACTCGTTCTGCTTTAGGATTATTGGAACCTTTTTTCAAACCTGCAGCCTTCATCAACAAAACGGAAGCAGGTGGCGTTTTGGTAATGTAACTAAACGATCTATCCTGATAGACAGTAATAACGACCGGAACAACCGTGTCGCCTAACGATTGAGTCTTGGCATTAAAGTCCTTACAGAACTCCATAATATTAACACCATGCTGACCCAGAGCTGGACCAATTGGTGGTGAAGGTTTCGCCTGACCAGCCGCCACCTGCAATTTAATATATGCCGTTATTTTCTTGGCCATGTTTT
>DYNG01000020.1 GCA_020721165.1 Desulfocapsa sulfexigens | reverse complement strand
ATGCGCCGGGCTCGCTGGTCAGTCGGGAACGATCGGCCATTGCCGCCGCCCGGGTACTGGAAGAATCATATCAGATTCCTCTGGCCGTGGTCACCAACGGCAAAGAGGCAGAACTGCTGGAAACGGCGCGGGGACAGGTCATTGCCACCGGCATGGCCGGTATCCCTGACGCCCAGAAGACCCGTGAACTTTTTCCGTCCCTGATCTTTCAAGAAAGCCTGCCCTCCGCCAAACGAGAACGGGAGTTGCGCATTCTCAATGCCTTTGATGTCGAAATCTGCTGCCGACGATAGGGAGTATTTCGTTCATCCTCTCCAGGCGCCAGGATTATTCCCTCTCTTTGTGCTTTGTCTCATTGAGAGCCGTATCAAAGAAGTGTCGTTCAACGATCATTTCAATAACCACATCCGGCTTTTTCAGAGCGATAAGCTCTTCCATGTTTTTCTGATCGTATTTTTTCCAAATATAGGAGGCCTGCCGGAAATTTTCAGATAGCAATGGTTCCATCAGGATCATAAAGGAATCACGAAAGACCACCGCCGTCAATTCAGCCTCTCCGCATCGTTTCACAAATGGGGCCTTGCCTGGCTCAGGAGGCATGTCGCTGAGAACAGGGGCAGGCATGATCAGTTGACTGCACGCCTGAAAGGGTTGCAACTGCGGACAGGTTTCCTGAATATCACTTTTCATCAACATCCTGGTCAGGTCTCCGCCCTCATCCGTAACTCCACCACTACTCGTCACGGCCTCTCCAAATGCAAAATCGGTTTTCAAGCGCACATTTGGAAAAAACTCGGTAATTCGCTGACAGATTGACTTGAAGGCCACGAGACTTCCCGCCACATTCCAATGGCTGTCATTTTTGTAGTACAGATTTCCATTCCCCTTGGCCTGGCGCAGGGCCTGGTGCAGATTAATAAACCAGTCCGGCGGGTGCGAGCCGAAACGGGCTACAAGCTGCTCAAAACGACTGACGCCTTTGTTTTCCAGGGCATTTGCAAACAGATATTCAGGATAGATAGACTGCTTGTCCGGCCCGGCCACCAGGATATAGCGGATGCCCTGCTCTTTTAGCCACTGCGCCTTTTGGTTCTGCAGGGTGATCCAGCGATCAAGCTGCTTTTCTGTCAACGGCACATTTCCATGAAAATCACTGATAATATTAAGCGCAGTAAAAAAATACCAGCCGTCAAGGCCCTTACGAACCGGGGCATTGACTCCGAACTGGTTGAACCGCTTTTCCATCTCCCGCCGGTAGCGATGGATCATTTTGTCCCGAAAGCCAAAATGATCATTGAGATAAGCATCAAGTTGGGGAAAAAAGATATTCATCTCGGTTACAGTCCGGGTCAGAACCGGCGCCTTGGCCAAAACTCGCTGCTCCGTGACCGACCAGTTCGATGCAGATGAAAAGAGCATTTTAAGACCAGGCAGACAGAGCGCCCCCACAAAAACAAGGACGGTCAGGCGATCACAAAACACGCGGAGGATGAATGGTTTTCTCATTCTCTTATTAAAATTTCAGATAGATAAATGGACTATAGGCGCCAGCCGCCAGACTGATGGCCGCAAAATAAAAAAGCCCCCCCAACACGATGAGGCGGCCAAGCTGGATGGCAACCTGGAATGCATGGTTCCATCGTCCGGCTCTTTCCGCGAGTGTCGCCGCCCATTGTTGCATCGTCGGCAGCACAGGCAGCGCAAAAAACAGGGCAAAACTGATATCCAGCAGGGCCTTTTTATCAAGGAACTGCGCCAGCGGGAGCGGGCCGTGGGGGCCAGCGCCGGCCATCGCCAGCAGAAAATGCCAGGCATCAGCAAGGGTGAGGCTGCGAAAAAAAACCCAGCCGACCATGACAATCACCAGCGTTTGTATCTGTTGCACCACGGGCCAGGTCTTGGTGCGCCACCGCTCAATTGGAGATCGTTCCAGAAGCAGAAAAACGCCATGATAACCCCCCCACAGGATAAAATTCCAGCTGGCCCCGTGCCAGAGGCCGCAGAGCAAAAAGGTCACCAGGAGATTTATCAGAGTCCGGGCCGTGCCATTCCGGCTGCCACCCAGGGGAATATAGAGATAATCCCGCAACCAGCTTGACAGCGAGATATGCCATCGTCGCCAGAAATCCCGAATGGATCTGGCAATATATGGATAATTAAAATTTTCCGGAATCCGAATCCCGAAAAGTCTCGCTATCCCTATCGCCATATCAGAATAGCCGGAAAAATCATAATAAATTTGCAGGGTATAACACAGGGCCCCGAGCCAGGCCAGAGCGGGAGAGAGGTTGGGGGCCGGCAGGGTAAAAATTTGATCGGCCAGCAGGGCTAAAGGAGTGGCCAGCAGCACCTTTTTGGCCAGTCCGAGGATAAATCGCTGCACACCTTCGGAAAAACCCTCAAAGCCGCACTGACGAGCCGCAAGCTCTTGGATAAAATGCGGATAACGCAGAATCGGCCCTGCCAGAGTCACCGGAAAAAATGAAAGATAGAGTGCAAAATCAACCAGATTGGCAGCAGGACGGGTCTTGTGGCGGAAGATGTCCACCAGGTAGGCAATCGCCTGAAAGGTAAAAAAAGAGATGCCCAAGGGAATATGGATGGCCGATACCGCCAATGGGGGAAGATGCAGGAAAACCAGCGCCGGGTTGAGCATGCCGGCAAAAAAAGGGGCATACTTGAATCCCGCCAGGAGAGCGAGATTGAGGAAAACGCCACCCAACAGGAGGCCCCGGGCGGGATGCCGCTCATTATTTTTCGCCAGCAGGCGGCCATACAGGAAGTTCACCCCAATGGAACCCAGCAGCGCCAGTTCAAATGTCCCTTCACCCCACAAAGAAAAGAGCAGGCTGGCAACCAGGAGAGCAAACGACTGTCGGCGGTGGGGAGCAGCAAAAAACAGCAGCAGGGCGCCGGGCAGAAAGAAAAAAAGAAAGGGGATGGAGGAAAAAATCATCGTTATTCAATAAAGGGTGTTTTCAGGAGATTGCTCCCCCCCAATCCTGCCATCACCTGTGCACAGAGACCGGTCAGGCCGGCGGCTGCCACGAGATTACAGATTAGAGAGCTCATACATACCCGGCCGACCCCTTCCATATGTGATTTTCATCTGTTTGGCGGGGGCTGGTCATTTGTGTTTTCCTTTCTTCCCGCCATCAACCTGTCCATTGCCTCGGTAAAAGAAGGGAGCAGAAACTGACAGCCATATTCGTTCAAGTGATCAATGTCTATATACATATTGATATTATTATGCAATGGTTCTGGCATGGATAGCGATGGATCAAACACAGCAATATGCTCTTGTGCTGCTATCTCATTGAGAAAGGCGCTGCTTTCTCCCTGCCATTTCTCAATAAATTGCCGATCATAGGCACAATCCCTTGCCTGCGAGAATATTTTTTTTAATCGTGGCTCCCAGGCGCAAGACGAAACGGCATTAAAAAGCGGCGCCTGTTTCATAATCACCGGCTCTTTCCCGGCGGCACGAATCTGCTGCAGGGTGTCAACAAATCGTTCCCGGTAATAGCCCGTGTAATTCTCTATCCGCTTCCCGTTCTGGTCCTTAAAGAAAAGATGCCGCTCGGTGGCGAGAAACCCTTTTCCAGTATAATAAAGATCAAATCGTTGGGCGATGAGAATGGTTGTCACTCGTGGGTTTGCCACAATTTCTGAGGCAAAAAAGGGCAGAGCCTGGGTGCACAAGGATTCGATCTCTTCGATAACCACACTCTCAATCTTCACCTCTCCCAGCAGCATTGGACAACCGGCGACCCCCAGAAACAGGACATCATAGCCGTTATGCGAGGCCCAGGAAACAAGGGCCGAAAGAAAGTGCGGGGCATGAGAGTCGCCGACCAGAGCAATGGCCGGCGCCGTTTCTTGCCCCGATACCTTGCATTCATAAAAGACAAAGCTGCCTGTTCCTTGTGGCACGCAGCTGTTCGGGATTTGCGGCAGGGGGCTGTTGATTTCACTGGGGTAGGGGCCACCCCGCCAGGAGGCGTGTTCATATCGTTTCAAAAAGAAAAAAAGGCCACAAAAAAGGAGAATTATCATTATGGCCGTGCCAAGGACGAGCGAGTCCCCGCTCTTCATTTTTCGAACCGGTTGTTCAATAAAAATGGTGCTGACAATGGCGCAAAGAAATGAGACCACCACAATCCCCCCCACGGCCAGCCAACTCAGCTCATGATTGTTGGTAAAAATTTTATAAAAAATTATCACTGGCCAATGGTAGAGATACAATGAGTAGGAAATTTTTCCCACAGCAACGGGCAACGGGGTCGCCAGAAGCCGATTACCCAGACTCAATTGACTCTCGGCATAAATGACCAGCGCTGCCCCCAGACAAGGCAGAAGGGCGCCGAATTGCAAGAAGGAGCGGCCCAAGAATTCGTTGCCCACCCAGAGAAAACTCCCGCCCAGAAGGAGCAGGCCGGTTCCGCCCAGAAGAGTTTGTACGACTTTGCTGCGGGTTCGTGGCAAAATGGGCAGGGAAACACAGCCACCCAGACAAAATTCCCAGGCCCGGGTATAAAACGAGTAAAAGGCCTTCTGCCGGGCAAGATCTGCCAGGACAAAGCACAGGGAGAAAGAGCCCAGGGCCAGCAACAGGAAAACCGGAAAGACCGTTCTCATGCCTGTTCCCGGCGACTGCTCTGCCAGTTCATCCACAGATCCACTCCCTGTTTTCTTCTTTTGCCTGTTTCCCCACCAGAAACAGGCAAAAATCAGCAGAGGCCAGAACAGATAAAACTGTTCCTCCACCCCCAGTGACCAGGTGTGTAAAAGGGGTTGAGACAAAGGATTCCCTTCAAAGTAGCCAACCTTGCGGGCAAAGAAAAAGTTGGCGCACTGGGCCGAGGCGTATCGTGCCGAGATCATAAAATTTTTATATGTCTCGGGAACCAGGAGAAAAACGGCAATCAGTGAGGAGAGGATCAAAAGAACAAAGAGGGCGGGAAAGATGCGTTTTATGCGACGGGCATAAAAGTGTCTGAAGGAAAAGATTCCTTCCTGATTCTCCCGGAGAATTATGCCCGTAATCAGATAACCGGAAATAACAAAAAAGACATCAACGCCAAGAAATCCGCCCGGCAGCAGAGGAGGAAAGAGATGAAAAAAGAACACCGCCAAGACGGCAATGGCGCGTAATCCATCAATATCGCGGCGATAATTCCTGACGGGGTAATGACTTGGCGGGAAATTCATCAAGCCTTCGATCTTTGGTGTCTGCTGAGAAAGGAGCCGGAGAAAGCCAGGAGGGCCCGGTCGTTTACGGGCCACGATGAGGCGCCAATGAGATATCGTCGGAGAAAGAGTATCATCGTCTCTTCACAGGGCCAGCAGGGCGCGAATTTCCTGCCAGTTTCCCACACTGGGCAAATCATGTTTCCCCTGATTCCAGGGTTGAGAAAAGACAAACGGCGTAATGGGTATCGTCCTGGTGGCGGTAAGTTCTGCCAGTTGCAGGCAGGTCTCGGCGCGATCATCAATGAAATAACGCAGGCCATGTTGATGGATATAGCGGGCCTTGTCATCATGACGGCCGGTGGCCACCAAACGGATATTGGCACAGGCCGAGGCCGGAAAAAAATGCTCCAGCCAATCCTCGACCGGCTGCGACAATGATCGGGCGGTGATAATACTGACCGGGGCTGTCGCCGTCATTTCCGTGATGACTTCAACGGCCCCCGCCATTGGTTTTACACCGGTGGAGAGAGAATCAACCAGAATGGCCGTAAAAATTCCATCCACCACCGATATCGGGATATCCAGACACTCTTCCACTTGAAAGGCCGTGATGTCAGGCAGGGAAAAAGAGCACAACTCGTGTTCCTCGCAGATCAGGCGGAGAAAGGCTTCGGCCGTATCGGCAATAACCCCGTCCAGATCAAACCCAATCTCGCTGCCCTTAATTTGTCTTCTCTCCCTGTTACTCATTACCCTGCACTCCTTGTCCCATCCATCCCATACTTTCTTTCCATCTCTCTGATCTGACGAACAACTTCTTCATTTGCCGGCGTTGCCACCCCCACTCTTTTCCCCTCCTTGACGATGGCTCCGTTAATAGCATCTATCTCGCTTGATCGCTGCTGCCGCCTGTCTTGAAGCATGGACGAGACATTGGTGGCCGTGCGTTTGCAGACCGCTAGGGCCGCCTGCAGCGGATCGGTCAAAATGGGGATTCCGGCGGCTCGGGCCACCATTTCTGCCTCCCTGATGATGTTTTTCATCCGGCCCCGGGCGGCGCACGAGGTGAGGAGCTGGCCATTGGTACGGTTATAGAGGGCGGTCAGGGGATTGATGCCGGCATTGATAAAAAGCTTGGCCCACAGATGAGCACGCATTTCAGTCGAACTGACAACCTCCAGACCAGCCATCCGCAAGACTGCCAATAGTTCTTCCAAGGCCTGATTCCTGCCTGGCTGTTCGCGGCAGGAATCGAGAAAGCCCAAGATATTCCGACCTCGTCCGGCATGACGAACGCTTCCGGGCGCCAGCAGGGTGGCCCCTTCCGAACTGCTGGCAAAAACCGGCGGCTCCTCAAGGGCCATTCGTTCCCGTATATCAAGATGGCTGATGCCATTCTGAAAAAAAACCGGCAAGGTTTGCGAGGAAAACAGAGGGCGGCAGTCGTGCAGGCAATTATCAAGGGCAGCGGCCTTGACACAAAAAAGGATACTGTCAACAGGGCCCGCCATCAGAAGAGAGCCGGGGCTGGTCAGCACCGGAATCATGGCCTGCTGTCGTGCCCCCTCGCGCTCATACAGGATGCCCTGCCGGTTCAGCAACTCGGCCCGGCGCCGATTATGGTCCAGGAGCCAGACTTCACCGGAGAGCTTCTGCTGCACAGGAAAAAGCAGAGAGGCGAAAAGGCATCCCAGCGCCCCTGGGCCGACGATCACAATACGCATGGGTAAAAACCACGAGGCCGTTGTCACACCCACCCCGCCTGTCTTGTCCTCTCACCGAGACAAAAGCCCGGGAAAAAAGCACGACAGGAGAATACGGCGGCCAACGGCCAAGGAAATAAATTATATCTCTTATACCGATGAACTGAACAAGCGCCTTGGATGACTATTCCTTTGAAAAAACAGGAGGTTGCTATATAAGTATCCAGTGCCCCCTTTACAGAAGAGGCCTCACTCCTGGATAATAGTGGCGTCCTCAACAAGCGCCACATACTTGTAGCCTGCCCCAAAATCCTTGTTCGTACGAACGGTTCCCTCAATCAGGACGATCTCTTGACCAGCCGCTGGCTGCGCGCTGGTGGTGACCACCAGGTCGTGGCTGCTTTGCAGGGGGTCACCGCTGCCGTCCTGGAGATGAATCCAGTTTTTGCCCATAATATTCGGACTGAACTTGATCACCTTGCCTCGCACCCGAATCACCTTGCCATCCAAGGCGCTTCCCTTGGTAAAAACCTCTTCAACTGTATAGCCATTTTCACCGGCGGCCTTGGCCACCTTCACATTGGCAAAGGGAGCCATGGCCCCCAGACTGCCGCCGGACTCCATCTTTGCCTGACCATCGGTGGCCAAGGAGGGCCCCTGACCGGGCGCTTGCTCTTCAGCCTTGACCGCTCCGGCAAAGGAATCCGCAGCCTGGGATCCAGCCTCGGGTTTCCCGGCTTGAGGATCCATTCCCGCGCTGCCGCCGCCCATTCCATGCGGATTGACCCCGCCTTCTTTCCCCACCAGCCCATTGGAAAAAATCACGGACTCAAAGGTTTTGTTCAGTGATTTACTGGTGAAGTTGGGCATCACCATTCCATCGTAACAGGTAACGGTCTCGCCAACCGAGACTGTGGTTTCAGGCATCGCCACCCACTGCTGTTTGTTGCCGGTGTCCACATGCAGATAGGTGTAACCACCGGTATTCATGGTCTCCAGCACCTTGCCGCTGATCGTTCTGGTGGCCTGCGATGAAGCGGCATTAACCGCTTCCGCCGGCGCCGGCTCTTTTACAGGATCAGGAGACACCGTTTTTTCGACTGCCGGTGGACTTTTGGGCGCAGGAGGAGATACCGCCTCCCGCTGATTGTCACAGGCAAAAAACAAAGGAGAGGCAACACACAAGGCACTCAATAGAAACACGCGTTTCATAAAACAACCCCCATAAGAAATATTCACGATCAATATGAAACCTAAATCCTGCAATCGCTTGGCATTCATCAGTCAATACAGGCACATAGGTTGCGTTGGCTTCACCATTTTCATGCGCCCCGCAGGAAGTACCCTTGGGGTGCTC
>DYNG01000019.1 GCA_020721165.1 Desulfocapsa sulfexigens | reverse complement strand
TGTCTCCATCTTCATAATGTTCCTGTTCGGGATTAACCATGTAGGCCGGCATACTCTCCTCGTGCGCAACCGTCCGCCGCAACACCTCCTCCACACTGGTAATACCAACCCGTACTTTTTGCAGGGCGGCATCGCGCAGAGGAACCATCCCCGACTGTATCGCCACCTTTCGCAAGGTGTCCTCGGGAACTTCAGAGCTAATGGCTGTCGCCACCTCATCAGTCACTTCCATAAGCTCAAAAAAACCGACACGCCCTTTATAACCCACACCATTGCATTCAGAACACCCGACCGGGCCATAGGTGATCAGGGTGTCAACCTCATCTTCATGGAAACCCATCTGGATCAATTCCTTGGGGTCATGCTTCTCCGGCCGTTTGCATTTCTGGCACAATTTTCGTCCCAGTCGCTGCGACAATACCATGGTTACCGATGAGGCCAGCATGAAAGGGGGAATGCCAATATTGATCATACGGGCAATGGTGGCGGCGCTGTCATTGGTATGGAGGGTGGAAAACACCAGATGTCCGGTCATCGCCGCCTTAATGGCAATCTCGGCGGTGTCTATATCGCGAATCTCGCCCACCATGATAATATCCGGATCCTGGCGGAGAAAGGCCTTGAGGGCAGCGGCAAAGGTCATGCCCACATCAGGGTTGACATGCACCTGGTTGATCCCCTTGAAATTGAATTCAACTGGATCTTCGGCCGTCAGGATTTTTATGTCTTCCTTGTTCAGGGAGTTCAGGGCGGAATAGAGGGTAACGGTTTTTCCGGAACCAGTAGGCCCGGTGACCAGCAGCAATCCTTGGGGGCGTCGTAGGCAGCGCTTCAGCATCTCAAAGGTTTCAGGCTCAAAACCCAGTTTCGTGAGATCCACATTGAGGGAATTTTTGTCGAGAATACGCATAACCACCGATTCCCCGAACAGGGTGGGCAGGGTGGAAACACGAAAATCAACAGAACGGTTCTGGCCCAGACGCATCTTGATTCGACCATCCTGGGGAATACGCCGTTCTGTGATGTTGAGGCTGGCCAATATTTTCACCCGGGCAACCAGGGCGTTCCTGATGGCAAGGGGCAGGTTCATTGACTTGAAAAGCGATCCGTCCTTGCGATACCGCACCTGCATGGTTTTTTCATACGGCTCAAGATGAATATCCGAGGCGCCTTCGGTGACGGCCTTGACCATAATCCCGTTTACCAGCTTGATAATCGGCGCATCATTGGCGGCAAACTGATCCGCAGCCTCTTTTTCATCAATAGCCTCAATCTCAAAACCATCGGCGGCCTCCGCAACAATCGAACCGAAATTGTCAATTTCAGTAACTGACATTTCCTCCTCGATCTTCACCACCTGTCCGCTTCGTAAGGCTGCCACCTCCGCCGCATCAATGTTGTAATACTTCTGATAGGCGGCAATAATTTCCTCTTCTGTGGAGACCGAGACTGAAACCTCCCGCCCCACAGACTCCTGAATCTTTTCCACCGCCTCGGTATCAGTGGGCTCGGCCATGGTGACCTGCAGGGTATTGCCGGCAACCCGTAAAGGAAAGGCCATGAATTTTTTTGCCGTTTCGTACGGCATCAGTTTCAGGGCATCCTTACCAGGAGTTTCTTTACAGATAACCACAGTGGGGATATTATGCTGACGACTCAGGAGATTACTGATGGTGTCCTTGTCAATCTGCTCCAAGTGCATCAGGATGGCGCCAAGTCGTCCGCCACTCTTCTTCTGTATCTGCTTGGCGGCCTCAAATTGGACAGGCGTGATATAGCCGGCCTTGGTCAGGATTTCACCAATCTTGTATTTGCCCGCGCCCGACTGATCTTTGACGGTTTTACGCAGACCGGCCTGTTTGGGCGACATTTTACTATCAGGGAGTGCAGCCATGGATTTCACACATCAATAAAAAAATAACCAGCTAACCCGGATGAGCGGGACAAGTGACCTGTTGGACGAAAAGCCGCTACCGCAACAGTATAAAGGATACGGTGATGAGCCGCACAGCCGATAAAAGTAGTGGTTTGAATGCGTCAGGGAGAAGGCCCCTAACCGCTCAGGCATAAAGAACAGCGGGGCATTTTTATACACAGAAGAATTATAGCAAAATCGTAGGTTTTTTCCTAAAAAAAACAGAGGGTAAAAAAGAAAAATTCATCTCTCAGGTATGGTGGTCTCGCAAAACAGTCATGGCCCGACACCAGAATTCCGAAACCAGCAAGTTTTCTTATGCTGTACCTTATAGTGCAAAACTCTTTTCGTGATGAAGAAGATGGCCGAAAGGGCCAGTGGGGCTGGATGAGTTTTTCTTGCTCGACTCCTTAGTGGACGGAACAGGAGATGCAGGGATCATAAGCCCGCACCAGCATCTCTGCCAGCAGTTCTATCTCCTGGTCGCTTTTTCCCTGCTGGACGCACCAGGCCGCCAGCGCCTCAATGTCATGGAGGATATTGGCATGATTCTGGCTGGTGGGAATGACACAGTCGGCCTTGCTAATCCGACCGTCCACATCAAGATGCAGGCAGTGATAGAGGATGCCCCGTGGCACCTCCACTGCCCCGATCCCGATCCCGGCCTGCGGCTGGACGGTCTGCCGTGTCTCCTGCCAGGGCGCATCCAGAAGCTGATCAATCAGGGTGGTTGATTCCCGCACCACCTGCACACACTCCACCAACTGGGCCACCACGGCCATAAAGGGATTATGATTCACAGGATTCAAGCCCAGTGCCCCGGCCACCTCCTTCACCTCGGGCAACAGGCCGGAAAAATTATTGTTGATCCGGGCCAGAGCACCCACGGCAAAGGATTCTCGGGAAAGACGACTCAGTTTTGAGGTGGAAAAATCGGCCATATACTCGTTGGTCATGGCCGCATACTCGTGTTCTTGTTTAACCACCCCATCGCTGGAGACAAGCTCGCCGCCGATAAAGGGATAATCGCCATCGCCCCGCAGCGAGACGAACTCGGTCTGCCGCTGAAAATCAGGGATGGAAAAGCCCAGAAACAGCTCAACGCTGGCGTCAAGATCCGCCAGGGCGGCCTGTAATCGCTGGCGAAACTGGCCCAGACGGTACCGGTCTGGAAGCATGGTAAAGCCGCCGACCACTGGACGGGTGGGATGCATCCTGCGCCCCCCGACCTCATCGCAGATGTCATTGGCCAGCAACTTGAGGCGGAGAGCCTGCTGCACCACGGCCGGATGGGTTGCGACTAAGGGTAGGACGCTGCCCACCCCCAGGTAATCCGGCGCCGCCAGAAAATAAATGTGCAGGATATGGCTTTGCAGGGTCTCCATGTGTTTCAATAAAAGCCGCAGCCGCCGGGTCTGGGTTGTGGGGGTGATTCCAAAGCAGTTCTCCACGGCCCGGATCGAAGCCAGGGTGTGACCAATGGAGCAGATTCCGCAGATGCGCCCGCACAGGTAAGGGGCATTCTCAAAATATTTCCCCACCAGTATGGCTTCAAAAAAACGAGGGGTTTCCACTACTTCCCAGCGAGCCGTGCGCACCTGTCCGCCCTCAATGACAATGCGGATATTGCCGTGCCCCTCCACCCGGGTCAGGCGCTTGATGTCAATATCACAGGAAACCTTCATTCTTTGCCCTCCTCCCCCTTCTCTTTTTTGAGATCCGCCACAAAACCGGCAAAGCCGCCGAAGCATTCCAGACGATCAAGAATCCGCTCCTGAGAAATTCCTCGGTCTCTCATAATGGCATATAACTGCGTGAGATTGGCCTCGGGCGCCGGCCCGCGACAACCCCAGCAACCCAGACGGTTGGAGGGACACCAGGCGTCACAGCCGGCCCTCGTTACCGGCCCCAGACAGGGCTCGCCGAGATCAAAAAGGCAGATATTTTCCTGGGCCTTGCACTCCATGCACACCGGATACTGGGGATGACGAACCTGCTGGCCGAGAACCAGGTCGGTAACAATTCGTTCTACCTCTTCCTTTTTGATCGGACAGCCATAAATCTCCAGATCCACGGCTATAAATGCCGACAGGGGCTTGGCCTCCTGGGTGTCAACCGGCCACGATCCATAAACCTCCTGTTTGACCCATTCCAGATCATGAAAACGATTTTTGAGCTGATTCACCCCGCCAAAGCAGGCGCAGCTACCCAGGGCCACCACGATCTTGGCCTGGGCACGAATATTTCGTAATCGTTCCTCCTCATCTTTCCGGGTGACAGAACCCTCGACAAAGGCAATCTCATAATCATCACTGGCCTCCTTCATCCCCTCCCGAAAACGAACAATTTCGAGGAGGGCAAGGAATTCAAGGAGAGTGGCCTCATTATTGAGCAATTGCAGCTGACAGCCCTCACAGGAACTGAGTTCAAAAAAGGCGACCCGTGGGCGGGCGAGGGGAACGCCTAAAAAGGACTTCAAAGAAGTCTTGGCAAACGACTTCATATCGCCTCCTTCAAATTCAAGACCGACCAGTAATCAAAAACCGGGCCATCCAGGCAGGTATAGGTGGAGCCTATATTGCAGCGGCAACACTTGCCTCGCCCGCAATGCATACGCCGCTCCAGCGAGACAAAGATCTTCTCCATCGGCACACCGGCCTGAATCAGCAGATCACAGACAAAGCGAAACACCACCGGCGGGCCGCAGACAATGGCGCTGGTTCGTTGTTTGAAATCAGCCGCCACCCCGCCCGCAATCCGCTGCTGGAGAAGTTCGGTAAGCCGGCCCACCGGCCCCGGCCAGCCCTCTTCGGCCTGATCAACAATAATGTCAAGCCCTACCCCGAATTGCCGCCAGACGGCATATTCATAAACGAATAACAACTCTGAAGGGCTCCTGGCCCCATACAGAATATCCACCCGTTGATAGCGGCTGCGATTTTCCAAAACGGCAAGAAGGGGGGAGCGAAGCGGAGCAATCCCTAACCCTCCGGCAATCAGCAGGATGTCTTCCCCCTCCATCTTTTCCACCGGAAAATTAGTCCCGAAGGGCCCGCTGATGCCAACGATTGCTCCTCGCCCCATCCGGTCAAGAAAATGGGTCATTCTGCCCACGGCGCGAATGCACAATTCCAGGTCGCCATGACGAATCGGCGAGGACGAGATCGAAAAAGGGGCCTCGCCAATTCCTGGCGCCTCCAGCATGACAAATTGGCCCGGCTGAAAACAAAAGCCTTCCCGTTCGTCCGGATCAATGATCTGCACCTGATAGAGCTTTTCGGCGCTGGTCAAGGGATAGACATTGGTGATCTCCGCCTGATACGAATACTCAAACTGCGCGCCTGCCGCCGCCGGATCTTTTTCATGGTGAATCATCATTCATTGCCTCCGCTGGCCCGCACACTGGCGATTACCTCCGGCACCGTGATTTGGGCCAGACATGACTGCCCGCATCGTCCGCAGCCCACGCACAAAGACTCTTCAAAGGCCTCCACAAAGCCACGGTGTTTGTGATAATAGCGATATTTAAGGCGGGTATGACTCTGAGGCCGGAAATTATGTCCGCCCGACACCGAGGCAAAATCCAGGAGATTACAGGAGTAGAGCATCTTCTCTTTATGGGCCCGGGTAAAATCCATATCCACCTTCTCCTCGACACCGTAGCAATAACAGGTGGGACAGACCTGGGCGCAGGTCCCGCATGACAGGCACTTGCGCCCCCACTCCTGCCAGACCGGGGCCTGAAACTCCAGATCAAGAATTTTAGTCAGATCGGAGGTCTCAACCTGGGCCTCAAACAGCGATTCCCGCGTCGTGATTTGTTGGCGATAGCGACGATGCTCATGGTCATTGGGCTCGCGGCATGAAAGCTGTTCCAGCAGATGAAAGGCCCGCGACGAGGCAATCTCGGCAAAATAGACCTCATCAAGGGGGGTTAAAAAGAGATCGAATCCCCGCAACACCGTATCCGTGCCCATGGAGCGGCAGAAACAAAAGGGCTGCGGAGTACAGGAGTGGCCAATAATGAAGGCCTTGGCCCGCTTGGCCCCATAAAAGGGATTGGGATAGCGGCCTTCCAGCAACACCTTGTCCAGCTTGTTGAGGGCGTTAATGTCACAGGGATGAAGACCGAAAAAGACCAGCGGCACGAAGGCTCCGTAGTCCACCTCTTTGTGCCAATTGCCGCTTCCGTCTTTGGGAAACGAAAACGAGCACAGATCTTCCCGGTAGGGAAGAAAGAAGTTTTTGAGGGAATGCAGGGTCTGGCCATAATCAAGCCGCAACTCGGCAAAATTCCGGGACACGGCAAAATCATAAAGGGGATGACCGTGCTGGTCGCGCCCCTTTGTCAGCGGCCCTATAATCCTGTCTGGCGCCAGAAGGGTGTAGAGACGACTCAGCTCTTCTTTAGGAAAAACCTTGAACAGCATACGACCTCCTACTCTGGAGTGGGGTAAAAATCACAAAGGCAGGATATGCATCTCCTCCTGAATCGGGTGCAGGCCTTTGAGCAACAGGCCTTTGCGACCATCAATGGAGACCGGATCGCCAAAGCGAATGGTCTCGCTGCCGATCTCGCAATAACCACCGGCCTCGTACACCTTCAATCGTTTGCAGCCAACCACACAGGTCTTTTCCAGGCGCACCGCCACCACCGAGGCGTGCGAGGTCTGGCCGCCCCGGGAGGTGAGCAGCCCTTCGGCCAGATCTATGACCTTGATGTCTTCGGGCACGGTATCCTGGCGGATAAGAATCAGCACGGCCTGCGGATCAGCGGCCCGCAACTCCAGGATATGCTCCTCGGTAAAGACCGCCCGCCCGGACAGGGCTGATCCCGACACACCAATTCCTTTGCCCAGATACGATTGCGTCAACTCCGGCGACTCGGCGAAAACCAGAAAATGCTCCTTCTTTTTGATGGTAATCATGTCCCGGGTCTGGAGCAGATAGAGATGCTCCGGCTCCGGCCCCTCAAAGGTAAATTCTATCTCCTGCGGATCCCAGCCCTTATCATAAACCAGCTCCCGGGAGATCGCCAGTAAGCGCTCGTAAATCAAGGGAAAGCGCCGCTCCAGAGACTCCTCCGCCGCTCGTCCGTCAAGCTCGGCCTGCTCCTCCGAGATCGGAAAACTGGTGACCAGACCGGAGACGATATCCTCCCCCTGATCTCCATAGGCGTAGTCCCCCCACAGGGCCACCCGCTGGACTTTCCGGTAGGGGTGTGAAGTGAAGAGCACGCCCGAGCCGGCGCTGTCGCTCTTGTTACCAAAAACCATGGCCTGGACAATGACTGCCGTTCCCCAGGCATCGGAGACCTCCATGATCCGGCGGTAATCCTGGGCCTTGACCGTCTGCCAGGAGTCCAGAACCATAGTCACCGCATGAACCAGCTGCAGCCAGGGGTCGTCGGGAATCCCCAGGCCTTGCCGTCGCACCAGTCGTTGATACTCCAGGGCCAGCGTCCGCATCTGTTCGGGGGTAAATTCCCGTTTCAGGCTCACTCCATGCCGGGCCTTGGCCTTATTCATCAGATCCTGAAAGTCCTCGCGCTGCATTCCCGAAGTCATGGCCCAGGACTGGATAAAACGGCGATAGTTATCCCAGGCCAGATAGCCCTGACCGTGCGCCCGCACCAACTCTTCAATGATTTCTTCATTGAGGCCCACATTATGAATGGTGGCCATCATGCCCGGCATGGAGACTGCAGCCCCGCTGCGAATGGAGAGCAGAAGCGGCCGCTCGGGCGAGCCAAAGACCTTGCCGGTTTCCTGCTCGATGGCGTCAAGGGCGGCCCGAATGCGCTGCATGAATTCGTCGCGGGCCTTGGCCAGGCCATAGATCACCTCGCGGCAGCGGAAGACCTCGGTGGTGATGATAAAGGCCGGCGGCACCGGTTTCCCGTCTTCATGGAGATTCACCAGGTTAAAGCCCTTGTTGCCAAGATGGATCAGGTCGTGGGTTTCGGGATTCACCTGATGGAGCAGGGAGATGGTTTTTTCCGGATTATAGGTCATCAGCAAATCGAGTTTGCGCTGATCCAGGGTACTCCTCTGGCTTTCCAGGGTGCCGATAATACGGGTGATAAAATTATCCAGGTGTTGCAGGCCAAAGGTGGAGGCAATCAGATCGCGCAGAAAAGACTCGGACAGGCGATGAACCGTGTTCACCATCTCCTTGCCATCCCACTGGGAGCGATATTTGGTGAGCAGGTTTTTCTCGCTCATTTGGGGAATAATGATGGACAGATTATTCTGATGAATATTGGTGTAGAAAGAATAAATAATGTCTTTCACGCCCTCGGACAGGCTGCGGAAGATATCCAGATACTGGGTATAGGAAAAGCGCTTGAGCCGCAGGGAGCTACGAAGCAGGAGCATCGAGGTATCCAGACGACGGGAGGAGATGCCATCCACGCTCAGGGCCTGCATGAAGAGATCCAGGCATTTGACAATACGAAAGAAGGTAACCTCGGTAATAAAGGAGAGGTTGACGGTCTCGGGCAATTTTTCAAGATAGAGATTGGCCAGATTTTCCAGGCGAAAGGTGAGGCTGAGGCTGTCAAATTTGCGTTCGCGGTAACGGCCATAGACTGAAGGAATATCCACGGCAATATGCCGTTTATAATAGATATCCTCCTTGGCCGGAAACTGCTCCGCCGCCAGAATGGTGGCCTTGAGGCCCTCCAGGGTTTTCAGCAGGGAGGTTAAACAGCCTTCGGTGTTACAGTTTTCGAGATCAAAAAGCAATGGCTCCATCTCGGGAAAACCCTCTTTCGCGGCCTGTTGCAATTCGGAACGAAGCTCCTGAAATCCCAGATTATATTTTTGATGAAGCAGTTGAAACATCTGGGTCAGTAGGTCAAAACGGCGGCGCTCACCGGCGGAGAGATCGGTCTGCTGATCCAGAAAAGCCTGCCGCTCTTCTCGCGGCCAGGCCAGCAGGTCATGCATGTTCTGAATCTGGAGACTCTGCACGATCCTCTGCGCCAACTGATGCTGTTCATCAATAAAGGGGCCGGAGGTGGGGATCTCGGCGAAGACCTCATCCGGCAGAAAAGGCCGTAAGGTCTCCTTGTTTTTAGTCTTCCAAAAGAGAAAAATGGCCTGGATAAAACCGACAATCAGGTTGGAGCTCTCGACATGACTCTGCTTGCGCAGGAAATGAATAAGAATATCGTGTCGTTTATGGGTCTCATCGAGTTCGGTGGAAACATCCCGCAACTGGCCCTCG
>DYNG01000018.1 GCA_020721165.1 Desulfocapsa sulfexigens | reverse complement strand
GAGGCCGGCGGTCATGGGATCGCCACCGGCCTGCACGCTACCCGGCTCAGTGGCAGCGATGCCTCGCCGGGCGTGGCCCAGGGTTATAAAACCATGTTCCTCCAGGATAGCGATGGCCAGATGCAGGAGACCCATTCGGTGGCTGCGGGACTGGATTATGTTGGGGTTTCGCCGATTCTGTCCGATCTCTGGGAGAAGGGGCGGGTGCGCTTTGAGTCGGCCACCGATGCCGAGGTCATGGCCGCCCTCGATCTGACCATGAAAAAAGAGGGGATCATCCCGGCCCTGGAGTCCAGCCACGCCTTTGTCCAGGCCTTCAAGGAGGCCCCGCAACTAACGCCGGAGGACGCCATCATCATCAACATGTCCGGCCGCGGTGACAAGGACATTTTTACTATTGCCCATGCCTTTAACGACCCCTCCTGGAAGGACTTTATCATCAAGCGGGGCCTGGAATACAGTCAGGACCTAAAATAGGGTGTCGGTGATGGGATGTAAGTATGTTTTTGAGTGGGACCATATCAAGGCCCTGAGCAATAAAGAGAAGCATGGAGTTTCGTTTGATGAGGCGGCGGCGGTGTTTTTAGATGCTCGGGCTCTCTCGCTTTTTGATGAGGAACACAGTGAACACGAGGAGAGATGGGTGACCATGGGGATTTCCGGAAAAGGGAGATTGGTGGTGGTTATTCATACTTTTCGGCAGGAAAATCAGGCAACAGCCTTTATCAGAATCATATCCTGTCGAAAAGCCTCTGGATGTGAAACAACAACCTACGGTGAACAACAATGAAAGATGAATATGATTTTTCAAAGGCTGTGCGGGGAAAATTTTTTCGTTCGGATGTAAAGCTTGATATCCCCGTGTATCTTGATGAGGAAGTGTCTGCTTTTGTAGATAAAATTGCCTTGAGAAAAGGGGCTGACCGGTCTTCGGTGGTAAATGAGATACTGCGTGGAGACATCATTATTGCGGAAGCAATGCAGTAAGGAGCAATGTATGCAACTGGAACAACAACTGCGCGACAGACTTGAAAAAAAAGAGATTCTGCTGATGACCCATATCGTGCTTGGGTATCCGTCCTTTGAGGTGAACCGCGAGGTCATCCGGCAGATGGTGGCAAACGGGGTGGACTGCATCGAGATGCAGATTCCCTTTTCCGAGCCCATGGCCGACGGGCCGGTGATCGTCCGAGCCAATCAGGAGGCCATCAAAAATGGAACCAGGGTGGCCGATTGTCTGGCCTTTGCCGCCGAAATAACCGCCAGTCATGACATCCCCTTTCTCTTCATGACCTATTACAACATTATCTTCAAGTATGGGGAAAGGGCCTTTTTTGCCAAGGCCAAAGAATGCGGGATCAAGGGCCTGATTGTTCCCGATCTGCCGCCGGAGGAGGGGGAGAGCTTTTTGGCCCTGGCCGCTGAATACGAAATTGCCCCGATACTGATCTTTGCCCCCACCTCCACCGATGCCCGGATGCGAGTTCTGGCCTCTCTGGCCCAGGGGTTTATCTACTGCGTGGCCCGTCGGGGGGTGACTGGGGTCAAGTCGGTGATTGGCGTCGAGGTGGCCGATTATCTCCATCGTTGTCGCCAAGCGAGTTCGCTGCCCCTGGCCGTAGGCTTTGGCATCCAGGATCGTGACGATGTAAAGGCCCTGATCGGCAAGGCCGACATGGCGGTGATCGGCTCCCAGACCATCCGTTTGGTAGATGAGAAGGGGCCTCAGGCGGTGGGGCCCTTTATCGCCGGTCTGCGCTGATTTGGCGAGAGTTTGGGGTTCGAGATATTGATGGTGAATTCATCGGGGTTGGGAGGAGTTACCGCTATTCTCCGGGTAAATATTCAGTTTGTGTTATTTTTGTGTGAGGGCGGCGTTATCTCTTCATAACAACTTGTCTTTGTTGCTTTCAGTTTGCTATATTAGTCTCTTTTTATCGGCTTGCTGGTACCCCCTTTTCGAGGTACCTTTGCAATTATTGTGTCAGGCCCGTTTTTGGAGGGAAAAGAGTAATGCCACTATCCACAAAGAAGAAGAATGATCCCGCTGTTGTTGAACCTCACGAGGGCAAAACAGGCATAACTGCCCTCATTCGCCAACTGCTGACCGAACTTGGGGGTGATTTGCAGGAACGAACAGCGGCGGAAAGAAACAAAAACGCCATTGCTCTTTTGAGCGCCCAGCATAAGGAAAAAATTGTCACTTCGGCCCTGCTGAACTTTTGTGATGCCGAAGAATTAAAACCGTATCAGGCCGAGTTGATTAAAATGCATGCCCATCTTGAGCGCACCGGCAAAAAAATGATCATCCTTTTTGATGGTCGTGATGCCTCGGGCAAGGGCGGAACCATCCGGGCGGTGACCCGCTATATGAACGCGAAAGGGTATCGGGTTGAAGCCCTGGGAAAACCCTCCAATGAGCAGAGAACCGAACTGCACATAAAACGCTATATTGAACGATTTCCCCACGCCGGAGAAATCGTTCTTTTTGATCGCAGTTGGTACAATCGGGCCATGGTGGAGCCGGTGATGGGTTTTTGTACGAATGAGCAGTATCATCGCTTTTTGCAGAAGGTGACCTCGTACGAAGATAATTTTATCTATGATGCGGGAAAAACAATTCTTTTGAAGCTCTATTTCTCCGTGACCAAAGAGGAGCAGGCGCGCAGGTTTGAGCGGCGCAAGAATGATCCTCTGCGACAATGGAAGCTCAGTGAAGTTGATTTGCAGGCTCAGGATTTATGGAATGAGTTTACCGACAAGAAAAAAGTGCTGTTGCAGAAGACGCATACCGAGAAATCGCAATGGTGGATTATTCGTTCTGATAATAAACATCTGGCTCGATTGGAGACCATGAAATTGATTCTTCGTTCGGTAAAGTATCTGGGTCGTAGCAGAACCCTGGATTTTACCGCGAATCCAGATATAGTGATTTCTGGCGACAGGGAGTTGAAAATTATGTTGAAACAGGAAAAGGAATTTGGCGTTCCTCTCAGTTGATGGCTTCGGCTTCGTACTTCCTCATGAATTGTGTTTGATAAGGAGTGATATCTCATGGCAAAAGATGACAAAAAACGAGATCAAAAGAGAGAAGAAAAAAAAGAAATAAAGCTGTTTGAGGGTACAGCCTTGCGCAACCGTGAGGCCCAGAACGAAGAGGAGCGGGTTGCGGTCTGGGTGAAAGAAAGTGATCTGGCTTATGAGGCAGAACTCAAGGCCCTGCAGATCGAACTGATGAAAATGTTGCAGGACATGCAGCAGAGTGGAGATCGGATTCTGGCGGTTTTTGAGGGCCGTGACGCAGCCGGAAAAGGTGGAACCATCCAGAGGATTATCAGCAACCTGAATCCGAGAAATACCCGTGTAGTGGCGCTTAGCAAGCCGAACGAGACTGAGCAGAGTCAATGGTACTTTCAGCGCTATCTCTCTCGTTTGCCATCAGCGGGGGAGTTCGTCCTTTTTGATCGAAGCTGGTATAATCGGGCGATGGTGGAGCCGGTTATGGGCTTTTGTACCGATGAGCAGAACAAACGATTTTTGAAGGATGTTCCTCTGGTTGAAGACCTTCTTGTTAAAGATGGCATAAAACTCTTCAAATTTTATTTTTCAGTTTCACGGGCGGTGCAGAAGGAGCGGTTTGAAGGTCGAAAAACCGATCCCTTGAAACAGTATAAACTCTCACCGGTGGATAATCTGGCTCAGGATTATTGGGATCAGTATTCGGTGCGCAAGTTTCAAATGTTGACGGAGACAAATCGTTCCGTGGCCCCCTGGACCATTGTTCGTTCGGATAATAAGAAAAAAGCGAGGATCAACTGTATCAAATTTATCCTGTCAGCCATGAGCTATAAGGATAAAATCGCCGAGAAACATCTGGTTCCTGATCCTGAAATCATTGTTTCCGGCATTGATGAATTGCGGGATATGGAAAAGAATCTGTTGGAACCCGACAAGTTGCATGGCTGAAAAATGTGCCCCTCCATAAAAAAAAGCCGCTCTTATGAGCGGCTTTTTTTATGGAAGCAAATTCTATTTATCAATCAAACGAGCCTGTTGTCGGCTGTGCTCCTTCTCCCCACCAAGGTATTAAAACAAAAATCTCAATGGTGCTCTTTCTGGGTGAAGGTCTTGCCGAACATCCGCTCACCGATCAGGAAACCAAAGCCAACCACACCAATACTGCCGGCTATAACCCCAAATTCAAAAATAGACGGGACATAGCTGAAAGAGGTGGGCAGGTTGTCCCAGCCCAGAAATTGGGGAACATTCTGCCCGGCAGCAACCAGATCAAAGCGGGCCACAAACTGACCGACCAGGATCAGAAAACCGGCCAGGGCCATCATGGCGACATTCTCAAGTCGTGACAGGATAATCAGCAGTATGGGAATGATCATGCCGACACAGACCTCCATAAGCCAGAAGTTGGTGGAAAGACGACCGCTGATTAAAGTATCGGCGGCTAAACGACCCAGTTCTGACCCGCCCACATAGAAGCTGATCAATCGCCAAAAAGTGGCAACGGCATACAAGACAAGGACCAGAGTCATGGCCTTGCCGGCGCTTTTAACCCCAAGATGAACGGCCTTACTCATTTTTTCTCCTCGAATTTTATAGGCGAGGAAGTTGAAAAGGACAGCGGCGGCGGCTCCAGAAAGAAATGCGGAGGTAAGGAAATAGATGGGAAGCTGGGCGCCATACCAGTAAGGACGGGCGGGCAGGGTGGCGAAAACACCGCCCAGGCAACTATTGGCCAAAACCTCAGCTATGGCTCCAAAAACACCCATAATCAAGGCGATTTTTGCCAGTCCGGTGACAATGCCGAAGAATTCAACAATCATACAGCCCACAGCCAAGCCGTACAGGGTTCCCATCCACCAGATGTTGGAGGTGGGGTTGGGGGAAATGATGTTGTAAATCAGCATCCGGTGCGGACTGGCAATTTCGACGCCAATGGTGGCGAAAGCCCCCATGATGCAGATGATGGACATCCAGACCATACGGTTACTGATAATCCCCATTCGGGTTCCGCCGAAGATATGGCTCATGGCTGCGTAGATACAGAGACCGGTGGAGGTGATGGCCCAGAAGGCATAGGTGGAGATCAACATCCCCCAAGGCATTTCCCGGGTATTGTTGTAAATATTGTGATGACCAAAAATAAAGGCCAGGACGCCGCAACTGAGACCGGCCACGGTGATGATCAAAAAGATGATGGTCGCCATGTTCATGCCCGGGGTGGCCAGGCGAGGTTCTGCTGACTCGGCCAGGATGGCTGATAATGCATTATTTGACATGTTCTGCTCCTGAAAAAATTATGTTTATCGTCAAGAGAAGTCAGAGGTGACGCCTCTGCTTTTCTTCTCTCTCAAATCCTTGTTTGCAAATCAGTGACCGGCTTTAGGGGCCTTGTGTTTATCACCGTGGCTACTGCTGGCTCCAGTCATCCGCTCATAACCTTTCAGGCCGATATGGCAGGCGTTGCATCGGGTATCAGAGGCAAAGGCGGTTGATCCGTCATGGCATTTGCCACAGTATTTGCCTTCGTAGAGGGATTTCATGGTAAAATCATCGTTCTTCTCCGCCTCTCCCTTTTTCATGGCGAACAACTCATCATGACAATCTTCGCAGGAAAGCCCCGCTTTTTCGGTGTGAGTTTGATGGTAGAAAATGACGGCTTTGACCGGTTTGCTCCAGATAATGGGATCGGGTGGGGTTAAGCCCTTGGAGTCGGTGTGGCAGGCGGTGCATTTACTGTTGGTGGCAAAGGCAGTGCTTCCGTCATGGCAGACCCCGCAGAATTGACCTTTCGCCATGGCGTCCATGGTCATCTTGCCATCAGCCAGAACAGTGCCGGACTTCATGGTAAAGATGTCGTTATGGCAGGATTCACAGCTGAGACCTGCATCTTTAGTGTGGACTTCATGAATAAAATTCACCTTCGTTGGTTTTTCCCAGACAACCGGAGCTTTGGGTCCGTAAGTCTTGCCGGTTTCTTGATCGTAAAGGAATTTCCTGCCATTTTCTGCGGCGCTGGTGAGGGAGGCAAACGGGGGGGCAAGGAGGAATGACCCTGCCAGCAGAATGGCTCCAATCGTTATGGTTTTGTTTTGCATTTCGTATTTTCTCCTGTTTATCAGCGAGTAATTATAAGGGATAACCGCCAGTTAAGAGTCAATTTCTGCATTTTGTTGCTCTTGGGCAACAGAGGTATAACCCTGATGTTCTTTATCGTTGTACAGCGTTAAACTATCGTAACCGACCTGAGAACAATCAGCCGTTCATATAGAAAACATTGGGCAAAGCTCCGGTATCAGGGCGGAGTACCCATATTTTAGTATCAGGGGTGTGGAGTAAACGATAAATCTCACTGGTTTTATCCTTCAGGTCACCAAAGATGCGAACCCGGGCGGGACAAACAGCGGCACAGGCGGTTTCCTTCTCACCCGCCGCCAGACGGGTATCAATACAGAAGTTACATTTATCAATGGCGTACTTTTCTTCATTAAAATAACGGGCATTGTAGGGACAGGCGGCCATGCAGGTTTTGCAGCCGATACATTTGTCATAATCCATGACGACAATGCCGGTGGCAGGGTCTTTATAGGTGGCCTTGGTTGGACAGACCCGCACGCACGGCGGACGGTTGCACTGATTACAGAGCACCGGCCTGAATTCGCGTTTTTCGGCGCCATCTTCAATGGTCACTCGCGACTGAATGGCTGTCCGGTAAGCGCCATGATCGTCTGGGACATGATTGGTCTGCTTGCAGCCCTCTACACATTTTTCGCAGCCAACACAACGGTTTTGGCGCATGACCATCCCGTAATGTTTGGGGTATGGATACTGACCATCAGTCGGAATATCCACTTCGGGAGCAATTTGATCGGCGGCATGAACCGCCGAAGTTAACGACAGCACTGAACCCCCCAGGAAAACACCGCTGACCGCAAGTCCCATTTTGAGGAACTTGCGCCGCTCCTGTAAAGGCAGAGTGGCAATGCCTTCATTATTTTCCCTTTCCAAGTCTTCGATATTCATTCAACGCCTCCTTTAACGATAAAAAAAAGCCATTACCCAAAAAATAGTGTTGGCCAATTGATAAGCGGAAATGCGACACATCTCACTGTTTGCCACACATCTGATGAAAACTTTGCCATTATATAAAACTTTTTTATTAACAGCAATCAAAAATGAATGAAAATTCATTTTTGATTGCTGTTAATAATGGTATGATATTCAACGGTTTTTATTTTTTCATTATTGTGTGCGGGGTTGCGTCGGGCTGGACGATATTGAATGAACTATATAAGAACAATTGTAATTTGGGTGATGGGGTTCATTTGCGTGTCAATGGGTCGAGGTCGTCTTTTACTGGTGCAGGTGACGATGCACCTTGACAGCTTTATGGTCGCTGGAGTATCTTTTCGTCGTGTTTTTATAGTATTGAGCTTATTGGACAGGGGTTGAAATATGCGGGGTGCCGCACAGTTTCCTTGGTGGAGAAAAAAATATGTCGTCAGTTGCGAAAAAAATGAGTCTGTCACTGGTTATGGCCAGTGTTGTGACAGTTATGGGCGTAAATGAGGTCGTGTTTGCCGGTCAAGAGGAGAACCGAAAGCAGTTGGTGGCCACCAACAGCTGTCCGGGCTGCGATCTTTCCGGCGTGAATCTGGATCGTTTGCAGATGCAGGGCGCCAATCTGGAAGGGGCCAATCTGTCGCAGGCCAAGGTGAGGCTCTCCTCCCTGGCCAAGGCCAATCTTCGTCGTGCGAATTTACAGAATGCGCAGTTTGGTGGTTCTGATCTGGCCGATGCCGATCTGCGAGGGGCGAATGTGCAAGGGGCAACTTTTGCCGGGGCCTATATGGTGGGGCTGCAACTGGACAAGGGGGTGGTGCTGAACCAAACAACAGCAGAGGCGGCAGTTGTTAGCGATCAAGCCGCGCCCGAGCAAAAGCCTGTTGCTCCTGCTGTCCCGCCGGCAGCCGTATCGTCAGCGCCGGTGACTCCTCCTGTCGAGGAGCCAGGATTGCTCGATAAAACCTGGGGGGGTATTACGGGACTGTTTGGCGCCGGTGAGGATGGGCCGCAAAAAAAAGAAGCTGCCGCTATGTCGGTAAAAGATGCGTCTTCCGTGCCCACGGAGCAGCCTGCTGTCCAAAAGACTGCTGTTCCCACTTCTTCTGTTGAGAAAAAACCGGTTGCTTCAGTTCCAGGGAAAAGCGAAGCAGCCGCGCCGGAAGAACCAGGGTTGTTGGATAAAACCTGGTCTGGATTAACGGGGCTTTTTGGGCAAAATGAAGGGGCTGAAAAACCAAAGGGATCACTGTCAGCAGAAAAACAGGAGCGGCCTGCCGATGAAGTGGCCTCCTCCGTAACTGCTTCCCCGCCTGTTCCGCAACCTGTCGTGGCGGAGCGGACAGTTGCGGCCCCATCTGTGCCGGAGAAGAGTGTCCCGGAGAAATCCACCACCGTCATTGCCCAGACAGAGAGCGCTGCATCGCCTCATAAAGCTGAAAAGGCAGAAGAACCAGGACTTCTGGATAAAACCTGGTCTGGAATAACGGGCCTGTTTACTTCTGATGAAGAGGGCGCAAAGCAGGAAGGAGCAGCGCCCGCCGAAAAATCAGTTGTGAGCACCGCTGATCAAGTGGATCGTCCCATCCCGGCGCCGGTGAAAACAACTGTCGTGCCTGTCCCAGTTACCCCACCCGTTCCCACGACCGTGGTCAATGAGCCCCCGGCAGAGATTGCAGAAAGTGTGGTGCTGGAGGGTGAACCCGTCGTTCCGATTGCGCCTGCAGTTGCCCCGGTGGTCGGCAGGAAGGAGGCGGTGGTTCAGGCTCAGGAAAAGACCGGCGCTAAGACAGGTGACGCCCAGGAGAAAACGCCGAAAACAACAACAGAGGTTCCTGCTGTCGTTGCCAGCGCCACTCCGGTTCTGCCCGTTAGTGAAGCGGATATGCAGGTTGCGAAGGAAAAAAACAGATTGCAGACCCTGGACAGCAAAAAATGTTATGGCTGTAAACTGCAAGGGGTTGATTTTGCGGGGAAGAATCTGAGCGGGGTTGATTTTGAGGGCGCAGATTTAACGGGAAGCAATCTGGCTGGGGCCGATCTTGAAGGGGGAAACCTGAAAGGAGCGGTTTTGG
>DYNG01000017.1 GCA_020721165.1 Desulfocapsa sulfexigens | reverse complement strand
TTGGCCCTGACCACTTCATGTGCAGGCTGTTCAGCATATCCTCGGCCTCCACCTTATGGCAGGAAATACAGGTCGCTGGCCCTTCATAACTGGAAATAGCCAGGTGCTGGGGAACAAATGCGCTGGCATTGCTGGCCATCAAGGTGATCGCCGCAGATGCAAAAAAAACTTTCTTCATAAACTCCTCCCGTTTGTACGGTTTTTCTATGTTTGGTCGCTTCGCAATCGCTTTCCATCAGCGACGACCCACGGCCCTTCTCTGCGCTCCCGCCCTGTTTTCCTTTGAAATTTTGCTTTATTTCCGTGTTATGTTTATCCAACAGAACTGAGGTGTGGCCACGGCAGGAGCACTTCTCTTTCTCAATGTAACTGCAACCGGTATTCCCGTTTTTTTTCATTGGCAATGGCGCCAATCTTGACTCGACTCAACAAGAGATCTCCTCATGGGAATAATTCCCGACTAATTATCATGCAAAAAGTATTCCATTGTTTTATTTCGCAATGCCATGCGAAACCAAATTACAACAACATGTCGTTGTTACTAACTTTTTAGAAGAACACCTGTGTTGGTACAGGGTTTGTCGAGACAGGGAGAAGGGAAAGGAGGGCCGGAAGAGGCTCGTAAGTATCGTTTTTAACACTTACTGTTGCAAAGTTGTTGCAAAATTGTTGCGGGGCTGCTGTGCCTATAAGAGCTTTAGCCGGTTCGGGCCAGGGGCTGGGCCAGATTTAAGGGATAGAAGGTATTGGTTAAAGGTTATCTCTGCCCTTGGGATATCCCAGCAGTTACCGATGCTGAAGGCACGACATTGCTGACCCCAGTATACCATTGCCTAAAATCCTCAATGGCTATCCGATCATCCAGGACGGATAAATGACCGTAAGGATCGCCTTGCCGTAAAAGATCACGCCATCGTTCCTGGAACAGGGCTCGTTCTTTATTCCATACCTTCATATCGTTCTCGCTTGCACTCTGTTGAATCGCGGTTCTGTGCCCGATAACAGAAGCATCATATACATTTGCATACATTTGGCTGTGCAACCGCAGGCAGAAATCAAGCCCCCAAAAAAGAGCGGAAAAAATCTTTTCATCAAATCCGCCACAAAGGGTAAAAAGTTTTCTGGAGACCAGGCACAGCTCCCTTGAGACCGCCCATACATTTTGACTGCACTGCAGCCCGTTCATATGAATAGAATGTTCCTGCAGGAAACGAAGATAATATGTCGGCGACGCATTAGAAATATCAGGAATCGTTGCAATCTCATCTACTTCTCCCGGCAAAGAATCTAAGCGCGCAGACACCATCCCGGTTTCGGGATATTGAGCCTGAGCAAGGAGAATACCCAGCCAGTCTGGATTCGTCACTGTCACCACTGGATCTAAAAATACCAGGTAATCACCACGGCTCTGCCGCACGGCCAGAGTATATTGCTCTGCTAACGGGCTGTTTTCCGGCACGAACAGGCAAAAAATATTGTCTCCCAAGGCGGACAGTGATTGATTCTGGTCTTCTGCCGTCTCTTCGCCCCTATGCACGATGACACAAATCTCAAACCGTTTATACGCTGTCACAGTAAGAAGTGAACGGAGCCAGTCAACAGCGCCTGTCGCCTCATCTGCCCAGCTCACCAGAATGGACACCAAAGGCTGAACCAGCAGTTTTCGCTGCACCTGATAAAAAAACTTCCATTCCGTCCCCGTGACTTCTGCGGCAATCCCTCTTCTTTCCAGGGCCGATACCAGGGCCTTCCGCCCTGCCTCATCGGCATAGGATTTCTGCCCATGATTGATACTGGTTGAAGTTTCCGAGGCCCGCCAATGATAGAGAATATGCGGAATATGCACTGTCTTTCTGGCCCGCTCACTCAACTTTAAAACCAGATCATAATCCTGGGCGCCATCATAGACGGGGTCAAAACCGCCCACCAGGTCAAAAAGCTCTTTCCTGGTCACGAGAAGATGGACAATATAATTATGCCCCAGCAACAGCTCCCGATTCAAGCCCGGTTTATAAAAGCAACTGAAACGGCGGCCATCAGCCCCAATCAGATCCTCATCGGTATACAGGAGATCGGCGCCTGTTTCCCCAATCATCTTCGCGACTTGATACAAACACTCTACTGTCAGCTCATCATCGTTGTCGAGAAAACCGATATACTCACCAGTGGCAAGGGCTGCCGCCGCATTGGTGGCCCCAGATATCCCCTGATTCGTCTCCAAAAAGACAGTTTTTATGCGTTTATCCTGCGCCGCCCATCGTTGCAAGGTCTCACGCACGAGGGGTTGGCTGCTGCAATCATCGGCCAGGCAGAGTTCCCAGTGGGGATATGCCTGATACAAGACGGAGCGAATGCAATTATTGAGATAGTGCTCCTCGACATTGTACACCGGAACAACCAGGGAAATCAGCGGCTTCTGGGGCAGCTCCTGCACCCGGGAATCAGGATAGCACTGGTCATGGACCCCAATTTCCAGGTAATGCTCCAAAGGAGACAGATCCGTATCAACGACAGCAAGATACAAACGACGATAAAAGCCAGGATCAAACCACCTGCTCGGTCGTCTGTCCTCGGCCAGACCAACGGTGAGATAATGGATAAACAGATCCCGCCTGTTTTCAACATCCAGATTCTGCTCCCGGTAGTATTGAGGATCAAAAAGGGGAAGAGGGCTCTTTCCCTCCCCTGCCCCATACTGTATATAATGGGCCACAATATCAGTGGCCGTATTTCGCAGAACCGGTGTCCTGTCCAGATACCAGGCTATATCAAAGGATGGACTGGGGAGCCTGTTCTCCAAAGCGCCAATTGTTAGATAATGATCAAGGGGATGCATCCCGCTCGGCGCAATGTCAGGGTAACGATCCCGATAATAATCAGGATCGAAATACGGCGAAGGCCGCCTGCCGACACGACACCCCTGTCGGAGATAATGAGCAAGAGGGTTGCCAACAGCTGCGGTGAGTGCTGGTGGTTGTTGCAGATAATAGTCAGGAGAGAAATAGAGGGCCGGCGCATATCCCTTGCGCCAGCCCTCCGAGAGGTAATGGCAGAGAGGCTCGGCGTTATTTGCGGCCACCTCTGGATAGAGATGAAGATAAAAAAGCGGGTCAAAAAAAAGATTGGGCTTGCGCCCCTCATGCCAGCCTTTTCGTAGATAATGCACCAAAGGGAAAGGGGCCCATTTTACTAAATCAGGATTTGCTGCCAGATAATATTCTTTATCAAAGACCCCTGATCGTGTAATTGCTCTATATCTGGGGTCCGTCAGGAAGAACCAGGCCGAGATCAGTTTTTGCTGAAGAAAGCGCCAGAGCATGGGGCTGCCTTGCAATCAGGAAAACAGGGAGGCTGTTATCGCGACCACTTCAAACTCACGGGAGCCGCCGGGGGTTTTGGTTTTCACCTCATCTCCCACCTCTTTCCCCAGGATACTTTTTCCCAAGGGAGAGAAGACAGAAATGGAACCTGTTTTCACATCAGATTCTTCGGTGCCCAGCAACTGATAACTCACCTCTTCATTCGTTTCCAGATCCAGCAGCCCAACGACCGTCCCAAAGACAGCCCGTTGGGTCGGCACCTCCATGCAGTTAATCACCTCGGCCCGCCCCAGCTTGTCTTTCAACTCCTTAATCCTGCCCTCGATATATCCTTGCCGCTCTTTGGCGGCGTGATATTCGGCATTTTCCTTGAGATCACCGTGCCCTCGGGCGACCTCAATGGCCTTGACCACCTCGATCCGATCACTCTTTTCCAGGCGCTGGAGCTCATCTCGCAATTTCTGATAGCCACGCATGGACATTGGTACTCGTTCAACCATTTTCTCCTCCAAAAAAACAAACGAACAAAAACGCTATGAACAGTAAGCCGCTGTAAAAAAATAACGAGGCCAATGAGTTGACTGGAGCGGCATAAAGAGCCGTAACGAAATCAATATAAATGGCCACGATATTTCGTAACGGCTCCTAAAAAAAGCTTCCTGCAAACCCCAATCACTCATCGGCGGCTACGGTCTTTTCTCCCCGCCAAGGACTTCCGGAAAACGATTCGGTTAAAACCTGTAGTTCAAGGACAGCCCGACGCTTTTACGAATTTCCTGCCCACCTTGAACCATTTCGAAGCTGCTACTGACTAAAAAATGGCGACCCATTTCAAAAAAGAATTCCCCGCCAAAACGATGATTGTCATACCCCCCCTCTTCGTAACCCAGAGAATAATCCAACGAGTAATAGGAGGGAGAACTGCGACCCAGCACATCGGCAGCCAACTGTCGTTGAAAATGAACCGAGAGCTGATTCTGCCAATATTCCCGTGGACTCCAATAGGGATGGTCATTCGGAAAAAAACCATTCTCAAATAAAAAATTTCGCCCCTGATTATTATCGGAATTGTGTTGCAATTTCTGTCCATACGAAACCTGCAGCAAGGTTGGCTCACTGTGGAGGATATGGGAGGCCCAGACAAAGTAGCGATTCTGATGATTCGTATCGCTGTACTCCCGGAACCGATATTCTCCACCACAGATCAGTCTGGGCAGGATATCCAGCGACAATCCGCCTTCCACATCCCGCATGCTGATACCTTGCTCCAGGGCTTGCACCGTATCCTCCACCATATCTTGTCGTAGCCGGGCAAAACCCTGAAGTTCATCCCCAATTCGCCCCCGCATCTCCAGATGATAGAGTGGGTTCAGATCATAATAAACTCGCGGCCCTCCTTCATCAGGCGCATTGGCGCCGGGCTTTTCCAGGCCAAGCCGAGAAATAAAATCCAGATGAGAATGGGGGGAAAACGAATAGGCGGCCAGAAAACGGTTCCGCCACAGGGCCTGATCGGTCAGCTGTGATGTCGCATGAATAACGCTCCACGAGGCGTCCACCTCCTGCCGCAGACTTGGCATCATCCAGGCCCGGCCTCCGCCCCTGGTCTGGGAAATATCCAGATATCCATCACGACCGCTGGCAGAGGAATATCCGCCATCCATCATGACCTGGGGCTTTCTTTTGAGATCATTGCGCCGGATAGCTTCGGGCAGTTCAGGATACTCGGGGCTTATTTCCCCCATCTCCTCATATACCAGTGCCTCTTTTCCCAATAAGCCCAGACGGCTGTAAATTCCTGCCAAATCAAAAAGCGACTCTGGAGACGGGCGCTTCTCCACAAGCTCCTGGTACTCCTTCATGGCTTGATAATACTCGCCCCGGGCCATCGTTTTTCTCGCCGACAACTCCTCGGCCACCAGTCCCTGCCAGCGATAGAGGGCATAGAGATCAGCCCCGGTTTCTGCCCCCGTCATGGCCTTGCCGGACCGCCTTCGTTCCATGATAAAAGCCGGGGTCATGACCACCGTTAAACGATTCGGTTCTGCGGGCTGCGTCATCGTTATGGTGTTAATGAAAGATTTCTTGGGTGGCGGGAGGAGCAATTCTATCTTTTTTTCGGCTATTTTTTCGGAAAAAAGCTGCTCCACTGCCGGTTGCAACAGGGCCTCGTAAACAGCTATTGCTGCCTGCCATTGACGATCGGCCCACAGGGAACGCGCCAAAATAAGCTTTTGCCATATCTCCAGTTGAGAGGTGTCAGGAGAAGACATGATCTCTTTTTCTATACCCGTCGGCCAGGATGGGGCCAAGCGGACGATAATCTGCTGAAACGAGGCCTGTTGAAACTCCAGATCCAGAAGTTGCCGGGTAAAGCTGGTCTCTTGCGGATAATCAGCAACAAGACTCTGGAAGGCCAGCCCCGCCTCATCCACGAGACCATGAGCTCGTAATAAACGAGCCTCGGCTGTTCTGGCCAGCAATGATTCCGGTTCTTTCTGCCGAGCCATCCGCACATGTTGGAGCGCCGCTCCGGTATCTCCATACTGCTCCTCCAGTTGCGCTACCCGCATGAGAGGCATAATCGTTGCCTCGGTGGCGTTTGTAACAGGGGCGCCACTATCAGAGGGAATCTGCAAGGCGCCGCTTGTGCCGGTATCAACAAGCTGTCGCGCCAATATCTTTGGCTCCTGATCTCGCGGATGATCCTGGATCAGGGTTTTGATCAGGCCCTGGGCTTTATCATATTGCCGGTCCTGAAGATAGAAGAGGGCCATGAGCAAATCTGTCTGGTATTGCAGGGAAAGAGTCGTCGCATCCGCTGGACACTGGTTGTTCAATCGTTTTCGTTGGGCATGGAGCGACTCTATGCCCTGAGTCAGTTTGCCCGATAAGGCCAAGGCCCTGGCCCCGAGCAGAGACAGGTTGGTCGCCGTCTGAGAACAGGTTGCGGGCGCCAGGGGCTCTGCC
Source organism: Desulfocapsa sulfexigens (assembly GCA_020721165.1). Lineage (GTDB taxonomy): Bacteria > Desulfobacterota > Desulfobulbia > Desulfobulbales > Desulfocapsaceae > UBA2270. The sequence goes on along the minus strand of DYNG01000017.1, from coordinate 3,577 downwards.
ACCTGCGCTGACAAAACGGTTCCCCAGGCCCAGGCAAGATCGGCATCCTTGCTCTGCACGGCAATTTCCACCAACTGAAACAAAACCGAGTTCAGGATTTCCGGTTGCAGAGTGCTGTCCACCACCATTGTCCGTAAAACCTGCTCCGCTTCAAAAATATTGCCTTCTCCATACAAAGAAGTGGCCAAAACCATCTGGGTTTCCGCCCGGAATTGAGTGTCGCCCTGGCCAGTGGCCAGCAATTTCTGGGCAAGGCGCTTGGCCTGGGTAGCCAGTCCGTTGCTCGCTAAAACACTGGAATACTGCAAATCCAGGGCCAGACGATCACCCTCGGACCGGGCCTCCTGACGAAGAAGAACAAATTGTTCCTCATAGAAGACAAGTAAGCCCGACGAGCCAGCAAGATCCATAACCAGACGACGAGTAGCGCTGTCACTGGTCGCCACCTCGAGATAACGACGATACCAGCTTATGGCCGCCGACAACAGGCCCCGCTGCTCGGCCAGTTGGGCATTTGCCAGAAGATATCGTGATTGCGTTCCGCCTTGCTGGCAAGATTCAGGCGAAAGGAGGCCCAGAAATCGTTCGGCCTGCTTGACATCCTGCTGCGCAAGTGACAACTCGGCCAGTCGCAGGATAACCCCTTGATTGTCAGGGTTGTGCTGGTGAATGATCGTCAAGGCCCCGCGCAGCTCTTTGCTGTCACCTCGTTTTTCCAGGGACGCAACCATTGAAGAATAGATGGCCAAACGATTGGGGGACAGGGGCGCCAGTTTTTTCCATACCCCTTCGGCCCCCTCCTGAGCAACCTTGCCGGCCATCTCCCGGGCCAGCGCTTCCTGAATTTTATCTCTTTCCTGAATAAAATCAGGGTTTTCAGGTTGTCGTTGGCATAATTCCTCGTAATAGGGCAAGGCCTTATCTGGTCGCTGAAGATCAAAGAGATAAATTTCTCCCACTTGGCGCAGAAGAAGTTCTCGTTGCTGTGCTTTTTGATTCTCTTGCTCCAGAAGCTGGAGAAGATAAGGCAAGGCCGCCTCTTTTTCCCCCTGTTGCACCAGATAATCAGCCAGTTTTGCCTGAAAGAGACGGTAGTCGGGATGGCGATGCAGATATTTCTCCCAACAGAGAACCGCATTATGCACCTGGCCGTAGCGTTCAAAAACCGTCGCCGCTTCCAACAGGGCGGAATCTTCCACCTCTGGCTGAGAGATCAGCTTTCCATAATAGAGCAAGGCCTTTTCCCGGCGATGAGAAGTGGCGGCAGAGGACGCCAGCTGCTGGAGCAGGTTCCGGTCCTGGGGGTGATACTGATGGAGTTGCTCCATATACGAAAAGGCGGCCTCTCTTTTTCCCTGGCCCTGCAAGGCAGCGACCAGACCAGTCAAGGCATCAATGCTCTGCGTTTCATCAAGTTCTGGCTGTTGGTTATAGACCGCTTGATACAGAGTCACCGCCTGCGGAAACTCCTGCATTTTTACGGCGACAAACCCCGCGTTTAAGAGGTAGTCGGTGCGGTGCGGATCTTTACCAAGCAGAATTTCCATAATGGTTTCAGCCTGTTCCCACTCCGCAAGGGTAATCAGCACCAGGGCATATTCCCAGGTAGCCTCTTCAATATTTCCTTTAAGATCAAGCAATTGAGAATAGGAGCGGGCGGCCTCGGCATACTTTTTCTGCCGGGTCAAATCACGGGCCTGATCCCAGAGAAGTTTCCATTCAGGTTCCCGGCTACCATCACTGATAACAATTTCACGAGTCGGCGGAATATCATCGCCTTTTGCAGGAGAGGCAACACTGGAAGACAACGGAGAGAGCGCCAGGCAGAAAGCACACGAAGAGAGGACAAAAGCCCGCCACCCGGACAACGCTTTTGCCCTATGGCCTATGACGGGAGAGGAACTCACAAGGGTAACACGAGCTATCGCCGATAAAACTCAGCTATCTTTTCAACGACAAAGGCCTGCATATCCCCAGTCAATTCTGGATAAACAGGTAGGGCCAGGGTTTCAAGAGCCGCCTTTTCGGCCTGGGGAAACGAGAAAACGGGAAAATCTTTCCCCAGGCATTTTTGCAGATGCAGAGGAACCGGATAATAGACCTCGCAGCCGATATCATGCGACCGTAACCAGTCAATCAGGGCGTCTCGTCGTTGAACCCGCAGGACGAACTGGTTATAAATATGATAATTTATTCCGGCCCCCTTGCTTTGCAGGCGCTGTTCCTGATGGACAGCCCGGGGGAGTTGTAGAAAGCCATCAGCAGCAAGAGTAGAATCCTGAAAAAGACTCCGATATCGTCCGGCGTTTTCCCGTCTGGAGCGATGCCACTGCTCCAGATATGGCAGTTTTATCCGCAACACGGCGGCCTGGATAGGATCAAGGCGAAAATTCCCCCCCAGTAAACCATGATAATATTTGGGGGCAGCCCCATGATTGAGTAAAATGCGCACCTTATCGGCCAGGCTGGGATCATTGGTCACCACCATTCCGCCATCACCAATGCCCCCCAGATTTTTACTGGGGAAAAAAGAAAAGCAGCCGACCCTGCCCATAGAACCAGCCCGCTGCCAATCTTGGGTTACCCCCGCCGGCAACAGATCGTCCGGCCCTGTATTCATTGGGCACTCAGCCCCTATGGCCTGGGCGGCATCCTCAATAACCGGCAGGTCGTAATGATTGGCCATTTTCATAATCGCCGGCATATCTGCGCATTGACCATAAAGATGGACGGGCAAAATGGCCTTGATGGCCCGCGCATGGTCATTGGCCAGCGCCTCTTCCATGGCTTGGGGGTCAATATTGAAAGAGACCGGATCAATATCAACGAAAACTGGGGTTGCCCCAAGTCGCAGAATAACCCCCATCGTGGCAAAAAAAGAGTAGGGGGTCGTCAATACCTGGTCACCAGGGCCAATCCCCAAAGCCATCAACGAGACCAGGAGGGCATCGGTGCCGCTGGAGACGCCTACCCCATATTTCGTCCCACAATAAGCGGCAATCTCCTGCTCCAGCGCGGTCACTTCCGGGCCTTGAATATAGGTGGTTGAATCAATAACCCGGGTTACGGCATCAAGGATGTCGGAGCGCAGATACGATAATTGCTGTTGAAGATCAAGCAGAGGAACTTTCATCTATTAAACCTACAAAAAAAACATTACACGACAATCCGGCAGGCGGTAGCAGGATTGAGCTTAAAGTTATTGTTCCGTCTTTTACACAAGGAAGTTTTTTTCACCATCGCTACGGGTGAAAAACTGTACAGGGTCATCCAGGTGAACGGTATTCCACTTGCGACAGGGTGAGCATTGCGGAAAAGCTGGGTGAAAAAAAAAGGGGTGCCAGAGGCGCAGTTGCAAAAAGAAGCGGCTCCTCCTTCTATCGTCCGCCCTTCATATGAATATCTTCTCCATCAAAAAAATCTTTAATATCAGGCATTTCAGCCTCAAAAAACTTCTTCATCTTGTTCAGGAGATTGACCTCAATCTGCCGAACCCGTTCTCGGGAAATGGCAAACTTATCGGCGATATTCTGAAGCGTGATGGGGTCATCGGTGAGGAGCCGCTCCTCCAGAATCA
>DYNG01000016.1:2232-10157 GCA_020721165.1 Desulfocapsa sulfexigens | reverse complement strand
CACATATGCTGCGTTGGCTTCACCATTTTCATGCTCAGCGTAGCACAACTACGCTTGCGCTGAAAAAGGCTTGCCGCCTTGCCTCTGCGCCTGTCTTACCAGTCTCGATGCTCAAGCGATTGCAGAATTCAGGTTACATTCGTACACGCACACTGTGCCAGATCTGGCGAATCGCCTCCGCCGCTGGACTCTGTTCGTCGCTCACCACCGGTACCCCCTGGATCTGACAGGCCACCACCGCCGGATCAAAGGGAATGCGGCCAAGCGCCTCAACTCCACGGGCCGCACAGGCCGCCTCAATACTGGCCGTCATTTCCGGGTGCAGATCCCATTTATTGACACAGACCAAGGCCTGTACCTTGAAATGCCCCGCCAGATCCAGAACCCGCTCCAGATCATGCAGACCGGACAGGGTCGGTTCGGTCACCACCAGCGCCGTATCCACATTGGACAGAGAGGCAATGACCGGACAGCCAATCCCAGGCGCCCCATCAATGATAATCAGATCAATTCCGCTCTGTTCGGCCAGCTCCCGGGCCTGTCGTTTGATAAAAGAGACCAGTTTGCCGGAATTTTCTTCACCGGCAAAGAGCTGGGCATGCACCAGCGGGCCATAATCGGTATCGGACAGAAACCAGCTTCCGCAGTGATTTTCTTCAAGAACAATGGCCTGCTCCGGACAAAAATGGGCGCAAACCCCACAGCCCTCACAGCCCAGATCATTGATCCTGGCAATTAAATCGAAGGATATGGCCGCAAACTGACACAGATCCACACAGACGCCACAGCCGCTGCACTGATCGGCCACCACCCGGGCCTTGACCCCGGAACGAAATTCATTGGTAGAGCGAGGCCGGGGGGCCAGCAGGAGATGCAGATCAGCGGCGTCCACATCACAATCCACCAACACCTTATTGTCAGCCAGGGCGGCCAGTGACCCCACCAGACTGGTCTTGCCGGTGCCACCCTTACCACTGATCACAAGCAGTTCCTTCATCCTTGCACCTCCTTGAGCACAGCCAGTAAAAGCGGTCGTAATTCGGGTCGGCTCTCCACCATCGGCACCCCGCGCGCGTAGCCTTCGGCGATCCCGCGATCAAAGGGAATGCTGAGTAGAACCGGAATCTGTTGTTCCGCGCACCAGACCAGCACGCGATCATCGCCCAGATCGGCCCGATTGATGATCACAGCGCAGGGTTTCTTGAAATTACGCAGAACCTCGGCGGCCAGTTTGAGATCGTGCAGACCAAAAGGGGTCGGCTCGGTCACCAGGATGACGAAATCGGCATCGCTCACCGCCGCGACAAAAGGGCAGGAGGTGCCAGGTGGGGCATCAATGATCACCAGGGCATCTTCAGGAGTGGCCTTTTTTTTCACCGCCTTCAAAAGAGGAACCCCCATGGCCTCTCCCACCCGCATCCGGCCCTGGACAAAGGCGATCTCTCCAGCCCTTCCCGTCTCCACCACCCCGATTTCCCGTTCAGCGCGAGCCAGGGCATTTTCAGGACAGACCAGAAAACAACCAAGGCAGGAGTGACACATCTCGGGAAACGACATGATGGTTCTGGCAAACTGGGTGATGGCGTTATAGCGGCAAATGTCACGACACTTGCCGCAATAGACGCATTTTTCTTCGATGATCTGCGGAACCACGACCGCGCAGCGCTCACTCGTGGTCAGACCGGGCTTGAGGAAGATATGGCCATTGGGCTCTTCCACATCGCAATCCAGGTACTGAACAGGCCCCAGCTCGGTGGCACACAGGGCCAGACTGGTTGCAACGATGGTCTTGCCGGTGCCGCCTTTGCCGCTGGCAACTGCTATCTGCATATTTTTCTTATCCTTTTCTCTTTTGCCCTTTGCCGCCGCCTTGGCCCCGCTGGCCCGCTCCACCACCACACCCCTGACATCTTCCGCCGCCCATGCCCCGACCCTGCCCGCCGCCCCTGGCATCTCGTCCGGAGGGAGCTGCAGAATTGGAACCTGCCGTGGCAGCACCTGGCGGAGCTTGCCGAAACTGCTCAACCGCCTGGCGCACCGTGCCAGTCACCTCCGATACCACCTGGATGCCGGCCTTCTCTACGATGGGCATGGCCTTTGGCCCCACACGACCGGTGAGAATCGCGGCCACTCCTTTGTCCGCCACCAAAGCGGCAGCGCCAATCCCCGCTCCCTGGGCCGCGTCACGGCCCGCCGAATTATCAATGGCCTCCAGCAGTTCTCCGGTCTCACTGTCAATAATCAGCAGACAGGCCGCTCGACCAAAACGAGGATCAACGGCAGAATCCATAGTCATACCAGCAGCTGTAACAACAATCTTCATAATTCGCCCCCTTTCTTTGGTTAAAAATATCCATCTTCCCCGGCAAGATCGTTTTAAGATAATGCACTTTACAGGCTTTATTATAGAGAGTATTCGCACAAAATCAAGGGGGAAAAATAGGCGGCCTCAAAAAAAAATCGCCCGCGAAGAAATCAACGAAGAATCGTGCGCGGGGGATGATAGCCGGCAGGGGCTGTGGCATTGGGCATAAGCAGGCTTTCCCGACCCAGCACGAGGCCGGGACTGGTCACCGAGTTGCAGCCGGTCTGGCAGGAGTCGCCCAGGATGGCCCCGAACTTGCGCCGTCCGCTGTCAATACGGCCCTCGGGGGCGCTTACCATCACATTGCCCGGCAAAAAACGAAGATTGGCAAACTTGGTGCCGGCCCCGAGATTGACCTCTCTTCCCAGAATGGAATCGCCAAGATAGGCAAAATGGCCCGCCTTGGCATGGTCAAGAAAAATGGAGTGCTTCACCTCGGTGGTATGGCCAATGACACAATGGGCGCCGGTCAGGCAGTAACCGCGCAAATAGGCCCCCTGTCGGATCTCGGTATAATCGCCAATGATGGCCGGCGATTTGATCATAGCCCCGCTCTCCACCAGCACACCCTGCCCGATGGCAATCTGGCGGCCCATAAGCACGGCTCCAGCCATGATGACGCTGGCCCCGGACAGCGTCTGTTCACCGGCCCGCACGAGCAACTGCTGTTTGGTGGTATCGCCATAGCTGATGGAACAACCAACAGCGGCCAAGACCTGCCCCTGATGGATCACCACCGTTTTCGCCAACGGTTCGGCCTCAGGCACTACAAGGCCGCCCAACAAGGGATAGGCATACGAGTCCATGTACCCTTTAAGCCTGGTCAAGGCCGTCCAGACGAACTCATCCGCCGGGAAAAGCGCCTGGTGGGGAAAACCGGTCAGATCAAAGAAAGAGCTGGGGGTCAACATGGGAATACCTCCACAGACGAAAGGGTTGATGATTAAACACAATCAGATGACTATGCTTGAAAGGACAAGGGATTTCAAGGACAAATGAAGAGAGTGGCCAGGAAGGAGACCCTTTTTCAGGGCCGCCCCTTGATTAATCCCCCGAACAGTCATTGCCGCCTTGACTTCATCGCCGGAAATGTTTAGTTTTTCCATCGTTTTGAGCATGAAGAATTCATTTGGGTAACAAATACCCTTTACGATTTTCAATCGGCCCTACTCACGAAAACAAGCAAGGAGGTTGGCGTGGATTTTAACGATTCCCTGTCCATAGGCATGGATGATTTTTCCGACAGTGAAAACATGAAGATACCTGAGACCCTGCCCATGATGGCGGTGCGGGATGTGGTCATCTTTAACTATATGATTATTCCTCTCTTTGTGGGCCGGCCAGGGTCGGTGGAGGCCGTCAGTGAGGCCCTCAAAAAAGATAAACTTTTGATGCTGGTGACCCAGAAAGATTCGACCCAGGACAATCCCGAGGCGGAGGATCTTTACCCGGTGGGCATGGTCTGCATGGTCATGCGCACCCTGAAGCTGCCCGATGGCCGCCTTAAAGTTCTGGTGCAGGCCGCTTCCAAGGCCAAAATCGTCGAATACACCCAAAAAGAGCCTTTTTATCAGGTCAAAATCGAGGTTTTGAAGGAGATCGAGCCAGAGAAAATCACGGTCAAGATCGAAGCCCTGATGCGGACGGTGCGAGAGCAGACCGAGAAAATCATGTCTCTGCGCGGCATTCTTTCGGCGGATTTGATGACCATCATCAATAACATCGAAGAACCCGGTCGTCTGGCCGACCTGGTGGGTTCCAACCTGCGCCTCAAGATTGGCGAATCCCAGTCCATCCTTGAAGAGATTGACTCGGTGGCCCGTTTGAAACTGGTCAACAACCTTTTGACCAAAGAGCTGGAGGTGACCACGGTTCAGGCCAAGATTCAATCCGATGCCAAAGAGGAGATGGGCAAATCGCAACGGGAGTACTATCTGCGCGAACAGCTTCACGCCCTGCAAAAAGAGCTGGGCGATGGCGACGAGCGGGTTCAGGAGATTGAAGAGCTGTACAAGGCCCTGAAGAAAACCAAGATGCCGAAATCGGTGCGCAAAGAGGCGGAAAAACAGATTGGCCGCATGGAGATGATGCACCCGGACTCCTCGGAGGCCACCATCATTCGCACCTATATTGACTGGATCCTCGATGTCCCCTGGCGCAAATCCACCCAGGATCATCTTGATCTGGTGGCTGCCAAGACAGTGCTGGATGAGGATCATCATGGCCTGGAAAAGATCAAGGAGCGGATTCTTGAATATCTGGCGGTCCGCAAACTCAGCGCCAGCGCCAAGGGCCCCATCCTCTGTTTTGTCGGCCCTCCCGGTGTGGGCAAGACCTCTCTGGGCAAATCCATTGCCCGGGCCATGGGCCGCAAGTTTCACCGCATGTCGCTGGGGGGAATGCGGGATGAGGCCGAGATTCGCGGGCACCGGCGCACCTACATCGGGGCCATGCCCGGCCGCATTATTCAGGGGCTTAAAGTGGTCTCTTCCAATAATCCCATCTTTATGATGGATGAAATTGACAAGATTGGCTCGGATTATCGTGGCGATCCCTCCTCGGCCCTGCTGGAGGTGCTGGATCCTGAACAGAATTTTGAATTCACCGACCATTATATGAACATGCCCTTTGACCTCTCCAAGGTCATGTTCATCACCACCGCCAATGTCACCGATACCATTCCCGGCCCGCTTCTCGACCGGATGGAGGTCATCCGTCTCTCCGGCTATACCCAGGAGGAAAAATTAGTCATTGCCAATCGTTACCTGCTGCCCCGCCAGTTGCAGGAAAATGGCATCAAGGCCAGTCATATTCGCTTAAATGACGAGACCTTACAATATATCATCAGCCATTACACCTACGAGGCGGGTCTGCGGAGCCTGGAGCGCGAGATTGGCAAGGTCTGCCGCAAGGTGGCCCGCAAGATAGCCGAGGGCGGCAAAGGGCCGTACAGCATCAGTGTCAACACCATTGACCGCTATCTGGGCCCCCCCAAGAACATCCCGGAATCCGAACTGGATTCCCTCTCCCAGCCCGGCCTGGTCACTGGTCTGGCCTGGACCGAGGTGGGCGGCGAAATTCTCCATATCGAGGTCAACCTCATGCCGGGCAAGGGCGCCCTGATCCTCACCGGTCAGTTGGGCGATGTGATGAAAGAGTCCGCGCAGGCTGCTCTTACATATTGTCGCAGCCGTTCCCAGGAGATGGGGGTGGAAGACAGTTTTTTTGAGAAGACCGATATCCATGTCCATGTTCCGGCTGGCGCTATTCCCAAAGACGGCCCCTCAGCCGGCATTACCATGGCCACCGCCATCTATTCCGCCATCACCAGACAGGAGTTGATCAAAGGCCTGGCCATGACCGGAGAAGTCACCTTGCGGGGACGGGTACTGCCCATTGGCGGCTTGAAAGAAAAGGCGCTGGCGGCGTTGCGGGCGGACATCAACAAGGTGATCATCCCGGAGCGGAACAAAAAAGACCTGGTTGAAATTCCCAAGGAGATCCGTGACAAGATGCAGTTTTTTCCGGTCAAGGATATGGACGAGGTGGTGAAGATTGCCCTGAACCGAGGGCAAAAGAGCGCAGACCGAAAACGGCCAGCAGGAGAAGCCTCGGGAACGGAGAAAGGCCCGGAGGCGGTAAGCGAACCAACGACTGCCTCTACCCCTTGAAAGGATGATGGCAGAGCAGCAGGAGACAGATGGGCAGCAGGCGCCCCCGCAACTCCCGCTCGCGCCGCCCCCCCCAGGGGATCTGTCCCGGAGATTTTTCTGGAAAAGGGCCGGTCGCTGGACGGCCCTTTTTCTGTTGCTGATACCGGCGGGCATAAGCGGCTGGATAGCCCTCTACGCCTTCCAGACCGGGCCAGGACAGGCGGGTGAATTCGTGCTTGTCACCATCCCGGCCGGTTCTGGAATCAGGAAGATCGGCCAGATTCTGGCTGAGGCCGATTGTATTGACGAGGATATCCGTTTTTCGCTGCTCGCTTGGTATCTTGGGCTGGCCCGCAAAATCCCGGCCGGTGAGTTTCGCTTATCCCAAGGCAAACGGCCCGGTGATATACTGCGGCAACTGGTTAGCGCCCGGCCAGTGGCATACCGGGTCACCATCCCCGAAGGACTGCGCATCGAAGAAATTGCCACCATTTTTGCCGCCGGTGGCTGGTGTGATCGGGAAGAGTTCATAGCCCTTGCCCATGACTCCACCTTTATTCAGTCCCTGAATCTGCCCGGCCCTTCTTCTGCCACCAGTCTGGAAGGCTATCTCTATCCCGACACCTACTCGCTTACCAAAGAGATGAAAAGCGCCTCCTCGCTGATTGCCATGCAGGTGGAGCGCTTTCTCACGGTCTGGACCGGCCTGTCCGCTGCAACCCCGCCCCGGATGAGCCGCCATGAGATCGTCACCCTGGCCTCGGTGGTGGAAAAAGAGACGGGCCAGGCCAGCGAACGACCGCTGATTGCCGGGGTTTTTTTCAACCGGCTCCAGACCGGGATGCGCCTGCAATCAGACCCCACGGTCATCTATGGCCTGAAAAATTTCTCCGGCGATCTCACCCGCAACGACCTCAAAACCGAGCATCCCTATAACACCTATGTCATTTCCGCCCTGCCCGCAGGTCCCATCTGCAACCCCGGACAGCAGGCCCTGGCGGCTGTTCTCCATCCCGAACCCAGCGATTTTCTTTATTTTGTTGCCAAAAATAACGGCAGCCATCACTTTTCAAAGAATTTGAGCGAGCACAACCAGGCCGTTCGGACATATCAACAGGGCGGGGAAAAAGGAAAAAAAGAATAGAATCCCCGGCAGTTCTTCCTTCTCTACTCCACCCGATTGCGAAATATCCCCAGTGAGCCCGGATGATGGACTTCATCCTCCATGTCCACCGTATGACAGACGGCGCACCCCCGATCCGCCCCCAGGGGATACCGGTTGTTTTGATATTGAAGCGGTTGCAGATTGCCGGCGGCCTGGCCGGACGAACTGCTGTTCGGGTAGAGAGCGTGCGCACTCCCATGACAGGAGGCGCAGAGCAAAACCCCGTCCTGACCGTGCTGATGCGCAAAAAGCCCCTGGTCATCCGCCGTCCAGCCGTTCACACTGCTGCTCACCTCGGGAGGATGAAAATCCACATGGCAAGCGAGGCAATCGGGCTCCATGCTCCAGGGTTTGCGTGGTTTGATGGAGACTTCGGCCTCATGTCTTTCTTCAACAAGGATGTCTAACAATCGGGCTGCCGCCGGTTTCTTTTCCTCCTTAAGCAGGCTGACCGCGTGTTCAGCCAGGGAGCCGTGACAATTGACGCATTCGAGACCCAGAGTGGTGTGCAGGTCGTCAATGCCATTGCCGCCGTGGCAGAAAAGACAATTTTTATCATCGGTGGGATCAAGATAGACCGCATGAAAACCATGCATGGCCGCTGACAGGTTGAGCTGTTCCTGATGTCCCTCAGCCCCGCGTCCGCTGTCGGCATGACAGTTGCGGCAGACCACGATCTGGCCTCGAGCAAAATCCCGGCTGAGTCTGGTTTTGCTGCGCTGGTCATGGCTGGCAAGGATGG
>DYNG01000016.1:0-2132 GCA_020721165.1 Desulfocapsa sulfexigens | reverse complement strand
GCAAAATCCCGGCTGAGTCTGGTTTTGCTGCGCTGGTCATGGCTGGCAAGGATGGCGGCGGCGGTTTCCCGCGACAAACCGGTGCGGCCAGCCACCCGCCAGGGGCCGCCATGACAGTTCCGGCAGCCGATTTCGGCGCTGATATTGATTGCCAGACGGGTAGAAGCAACTATCTTTCCGTCTTTGCTGGCGGTGATCTCAGCAAACAAAAGAGACGACGCGTCTTGTCCTGAAATGGGAATATTCTCCAGCTCCGCCTCAAAAGCCGTATCTCGCAGGGTCATGACATCCCGTCCTTCCTGACTGGAATGAATGCGATATTCCACCACAAGACCATCGCTGACCACCGCCGGAGTTTCCCCCCTCTGAATAACCTGGGCTCGCAGAACCGGCGGGGCAAAGGAGAAATCAAGGCCCGACTGTTCAGGCTCTGAGGAGAGGGTCAGCCCTTTATCGGCGCTGGCCAGAATGAGATATTCAGCGCTTTCCGCCGCAAAGGGGAGCGGCGAAAAAGCCGGCCCGGCAACCGGGGCTGGCCGCTCGCTGTTCACCCCCACGGCCAGAGTAGTGGTGAGATACTCGGCCAGAACCGCCCGTTCCTCCTTATTTCCGGCGAAAGGGGGCATATAGGGGTTCGCCTTTCCCCCCATGGTGGCCAGAAAAGAGGCCATTCCCTCGGCAGAAAAGCGACGGGCCACGGGCAGAATATCATTCAGGGGGCCGCCCACGGAATGACAGGGCAGGCAGAGCAGGGTGAACAGCTCTTTGCCGGCATCCAGCCGATTTTCCGCCGTCAGAGTCCTGTTTTTCACCCATTTTGCCGAGGCCAGCACGCCGTTTTTTTGGATTTGGGGCAGATCCGCCTTGGTGATGGCCGTAGAGTACATGTAATCATGAATAATATAGGGCCGGCGGCCACCTTCACGGATAAATTCGAAACTTCCCAAATACAAAAATCCCAGGAGCAGGAGCAGCCAGGCCAGGGGGCGTTGTACCCCCTGCGGTCGCAGGATGGCCAGGCCCAGGCCGCCGGCAAAGATCAGGGGGGAGAGCCAGACGAAGGCCGTCAGGAAGGGTTTCATTTCGGGGGCGACGCGAAAGATCATCTCCTTTTGCGCGGCTGGCAGCGCCGCCTTATACCAGAGGGCGGAGACAATCAGCAGGAGCAGGGGGGGCAGCAACCACAGGCCGCAATAGCGAATCATCCGCTGGCGCAACTCAGGGTCCTTAAGATTGACACTGGTCAGAAAGCCGAAGAGTCCGGCAATCATCAGGGCCATAAAGGAGCGGAAAAAGAGGGCCGGCCAGAATGTGGGGTTAAAAAATCCTGACCAGAAGTTCCTGTTGACCAGCCATTCGCCCGGGGTGAGCATAAAATCAATAATCCCGTTGATAAAAAAGAGCGAGGCCCAGGCGCAGGCAAAATAGATCCAGCCCAGAATCAGGTGTTTCCTGGGTTCCAGACGGTCAAAGGAATAGTAGTAGAAGAGCAGGGAGATGATTTCAGCCAGAAAAAAGACCCACTCTATGGCCCAGCCAAAGACAAACAAGTGAATCAGAGAGGAGGTGGCGGCCGGATTGAGCACGGCGATCGTAAACCAGATTCCGACACCGGTCAGGCCGCCAAAGACCATTGTCAAAAGAAGAAAGAACTTCGTGTGCTTTTTGGTGTAGGCGATGATCGCCGGTGAGCCTTCCCGTAGTCCTTTATGTTCGGTCAGCACCAGAAAAAGGCCGCCGCCCACCGCAAAATGGGAAACAAAGACATGAACCGTGGCAACCAGGGCAATGAGCAGACCACCGCCAAAGGCATCAAGATGCCAGACCGGATAATTCATCTGTTTTCCTCCTGACCAGTAATGGTGTGCGCGCGCCCTGCTGACGGGAAAACCAGTCGAATCATGTACCAGATCAGGGCCAGACCGGCGGCAAGGATCAACAGAAAGACCAGCAGCGGTGAATACTGCGGCACCACCGTCAGATCAGCCGTGGAAAACCAGGGGGCCAGGGTCTGTCGTCGCACCAGTTCCCGCACCGTCACCATGCAGATGATCGAGGTCAGAACCGCGTAGGCGGCCGGTCGCACCCGGTATTGAAAACCGTATATCACGGAGAAAATGGCGGCCCCGATC
>DYNG01000015.1 GCA_020721165.1 Desulfocapsa sulfexigens | reverse complement strand
TATCGCAGTTGCTGATGCAGATGATGGCATCCGCGGTATGGGCATTGCACATGTATTCGACGCTGTCGGCGATCAACTCGCGGGAGGGCAGGGAGTAGAGCATTCCCGCGTGTCCCATGGCAATGCCGTCGTCGATGGCAATGGTGTTAAATTCGGCGGCAAAGCAACCCCGCTGGGCAATTTGTTTTTTCAGCTTCTGGCCGATTTCATGGAGGTGAACATGACCGGGAACAAACTGGGTAAAGGAGTTGACGATACCAATAATCGGTCGTCCGAACTGCTCTTCAGTCATGCCGTTGGCCCGCCACAGGCTGCGGGCGCCAGCCATGCGACGCCCCACCGTGGTGGTTGCGCTTCGTAAGGGGATTGCCATTGTGTTCATGGAGAGTCTCGTGAAATAAAGTCAAAAGGGATGGAAGGCCGACGGCGCCAGGAGGTTATTTGTCAATAAGACGAAAAAACATTTGAATTTTTTGTGCTCTTTATGCCATAGTAGAGCAAATATACCCTGAAAAAATAGAAAAGAAAGACTTTTGTCATCCCCCTTTTTCTGGAGACTCCCATGAAACAATCAGAGATTGATTACTGGATCACTGCCATGCTCAAATCCTATAACAATGTCTCGGATCTTAATCTGACAGTGGGCAAACCGTTGCAGGTTGAATCGGCAGGCGTACTCATGCCGGTGGAGGTGGAGCCGCCAGTGCGGGCGCTGACCCCTTTTCAGACCGAGGTTTTTGCCCTCAATCTGATCGGCAATGACAAGCGGCTCCTGGCCGATTTGCTGCACACCGGCTCCTGTGATCTCTCTTACTCTTTGGGGGATCTGGCCCGATTTCGGGTTAATATCTTCACCCAGCGGGGCTGCTTTTCGATCGTTCTGCGCCAGTTAGAGACCAAGATCCCCACCATTGCAAGTATGAATTTTCCGACGGTTTTTCATAAAATCGCCAATGAACGGAATGGTATTGTCCTGTTTACCGGCTCCACCGGCAGTGGTAAAACGACCTCCCTGGCCGCTCTCCTGCATGAGATCAATATGGACAGGGCGGTGCATGTGGTGACCCTGGAAGATCCCATCGAGTATGTGCATCCCCATGAGAAAGCCACCTTTAATCAACGGGAGCTGGGCAAGGATTTCGACACCTTTGCCAGCGGGGTGCGGGCAGCCTTGCGCCAGGCCCCCAAGGTCATCCTGGTGGGTGAGATGCGGGATCGGGAGACTCTGGAAACGGCTATTGCCGCCGCCGAGACCGGCCATCTGGTCTTTTCCACCCTGCACACCATTGACGCCGGTCAGGCCATTAACCGTATTCTCGGTTTTTTTGAGCAGGAAGAGCAGGCTCAGATCCGGAATCGTCTGGTGGACACCATCCGTTGGGTGGTCGGGCAGCGCTTATTGCCACGGGTGACCGGCGGGCGGGTGGCCGCCATTGAAATCATGTGCACCAGTCTGCGGATCAGGGATTTGATTCTTAACGGTGAACGGGAAGATCGAACCTTCTATAAGGTGATTGAGGCGGGATCGGCGGTGGGCATGCGCACCTTTGACCAGCATATTGTAGAGCTGTATACTCAAGGGGTCATTACCGAAAAGACGGCGATGTCCTATTGCTCCCAGCGCACCGAGATCGCACGACACCTTGACACCATTAAGGCCTCCCGTGGTGAAGCCACCTCTACCCTGACGGATCTGGCCATGGAAGAAGATGAGCAGGAGCTTCGTAACCGTCGGTGGTAGTTATAAATCCTGGCGCCCTGCCGTTTCCTTGTCGCTGTGCGCCTCTTTGTCGTGCTTCATATTGCGCGTTGCCGCTTTTTACGGTCATCCATCCTTGCTGGAGAGAATAAAGAGCCGTAAGACCGCAAAGAGCGTCGAGTAATCAGATAATTCACATTGAAAAAGAGAGATGATGCCATGATCGCCACTTGCCCCCATTGTCAGAAAAAACTCAAACTGAGCGCCAAGACGGAAGAGGGAATCAAACAGCTTGCCCCTGGGAAATCGGTTCGTCTTGCCTGCCCCCAGTGCGGGGGGGCCATCAGCCTGGATGCCACCATGGTCAGCGCCGATGCTTCCTCGGCCCAGACGGCCAGCCCATCGTTGCCGCAGCCCACGGGCCAGAAGGTCACGCCCCCGCCGCCGCCGGATCTTTCCAGGATCAGTGTCAGTCAGGCCGAGGGGAAGAGCACAGTGGAAGATGTGCCCAAGGCCCTGATAATGATGCCCAGCTCTTCCGACTATTATCTAGTAGCCAATGCCATGGAGGCCATGGGCTATCAATGCTCGTTTCTCCAGTCGGCAGAAGAGGCCATGGAAAAAATGCAGTTTATTAACTACGACAGTGTCACCCTTCATTGCCAGTACAAAAACAGCGCCCTGGACAAGAGCGTTTTTCATCAGTTCATGCAGGCCATGACCATGAATAAGCGCCGTCATATTTTCTACACCTTGATCGGCCCGGATTTTCATACCCTCTATGACCTGGAAGCCATGGCCTGTTCTGCCAATCTGGTGGTAAATGAGCAGGATCTGCCCCAGCTCGCCATCATTCTGCGCACCGCCATTCCTCTGTATGAAGCCATGTTTGGGACGATGATAGCGGAAAGCACGGTCATGGGGAGATGATTTATTATTGCGTCTCGTGCACGGCGCCATTTATTGTGCAAAAACGAGTCATGCGAAAAAACTACTGCGGGCTCGTGGATGATATTCCAAGGATAAAATGTTGAACGAAACGAAGAGCTTGGGGGAAAGGTCGTTTCGGAGTCTCGTATACTCGCTTACCTGCAAGAGGCTCTATTATTTGAGAAAAGAGAGACCCGTCATTATGGGGTGAGGCGTGAAGAACCGATATCGTAAGCATGAGGCCCGGGAGTTTGTCCTTGCCCAGCCCGCTTGTCATCCAGATCTTGCCCGGCGCATATATACCTCTCGTCTGATTGGTCGGGAAAGCTGTCTGGTGCTCCACGGCGGCGGCAATACCTCGGTGAAACTCCCAAAAGAGACCCTGTTGGGGGAGATGAAGGACGCCCTGTATATCAAGGGTAGTGGCTGGGATCTGGCCACCATCCAAGAACCGGGTTTTCCTGCCCTTGATCTGGCCTATCTGCGTCGTTTGCGGGCTCTTGACGCCTTGACTGATGAAGAGATGGTCAATCAGTGCCTGACCCATCTCTTTGACAGCGCTTCCCCTCCTCCTTCCATTGAAGCCCTGGTTCACGCCTTTCTTCCCCATCGCTTTGTTGATCATACCCATGCCGATGCCATTGTTACCCTGACCAATATGGCCGAACCAGAGGCTCGTTTACGGGATATTCTGGGGGACTCCATTGCCATTCTTCCCTGGATCATGCCGGGGTTTCCTTTGGCCAAAACCGTCAGCGCCTGTTATGAAAATCGTCCTGATATTGAGGCGATCATTCTCGGTAATCATGGGATATTTACCTTTGCGGAAACGGCAGAACAGGCCTATGGGCGCATGATTCACTTCGTTTCCCTTGCCGAGGAGTATTTGCACAGCCAGCAGCAAAAAAAGGGGGGCAAGAAAAAGAGAGGAGGGGCCCCTTCCCCTGATCCGGGGATATTCCTGCCTCTGCTGCGCGGGGCCTTGACCAGGGATGCCTCCTCCCCATTTCTGCTGCATATTCGAACAAACGAGGTTATTCGGCAGCGCCTGGATCGGGAGCGGGCCCGGGAGATTTTTAGCACGGGCGTCTTAACCCCTGACCATGTCATCCGCACCAAAAATTATCCGCTCTGGCTGGATGTGCGTGAGTTTACGGAAGAGGAGCGGATGGCAGAGGCCATTGCCTCGGCTATGGCCACATATGAGTCTGCCTATACCGGTTATTTTCAGGAGCAGGTGGCTGCCAGAAACGAGCCGCGCATCATGCTGGACTCCAAGCCGCGCCTGATCTTTGCGCCTGGTCTTGGTATCATCGGCGTGGGGGTGACGGAAAAAGACGCGGTGATTGCCGCCGATATTGGCGAACACACTCTGGCGGCCAAGGCGATGGGGGCGGCTGTGGCGCCCTATCAGGAACTGGCGGCCGGGCATATTTTTGACATGGAGTACTGGAGCCTGGAGCAGGCCAAATTGAAAAAAGGCAAGATGCTGGCTGCCTCGCGACCGCTTGCTGGGCGCACGGCCCTGGTAACGGGCGGCGGGGGGGCCATTGCGGTTGGGATTGGCCGCCAGCTGCTGGCGGCTGGAGCCCGGGGCTTTTTGTCTGATATTGACCCTGTTCGTCTGCAACGGGTCTGTGAGTTACTCGGTCAGGAATTTGATCCGACGATGATCAGCGGGATTGCCATGGATGTGACCGAGGCGGCTTCGGTGCAACAAGGGCTGCATGAGATTGTGATGAAATATGGCGGCCTGGATATCTTGGTGCCCAACGCCGGCCTGGCCCTGGTCTCCACCCTGGCTGAGCTTGATGATCTGGCCTTAAAAAGGGCGCTTGATGTCAACCTGATCGGGGTTTTTCAGATGATCAAGGCCGCGACTCCCATCTTCCGCCGCCAAAGAAGAACCGGCCATCTCCCCGCGCACATTATCATTAACAGCTCCAAAAATGTTTTTGCCCCGGGGGCGGCTTTTGGGGCCTATTCCGCCTCGAAAGCCGGGGCCCATCAACTGGGGAAAATCGCGGCCCTGGAGCTGGCCGAAATTGGTGTGCGGGTGAATATGATCAATGCCGACGGCATTTTTGCTGACCACGGCATCTCTTCCGGCCTTTGGGATGTGGTGGGGCCGGACCGGATGCGTTCCCGCAATCTGGATCCGGCTGGCCTGCAAGAGTATTACCGCAATCGCAATCTCCTTAAAACCGAGGTGCTGGCCGACCATGTGGGCCATGCGGTGGTCTTTTTTGCCTCCGGCCTGACGCCCACCACCGGGGCCACCCTGCCGGTTGATGGTGGCATAGCGGCGGCCTTTCCCCGCTGATCGCCCGGCGGCCTTCCAGTTCAGCCGTCAGCGCTGGTCATTTCTGGTGATTCTCTGGCCGCCCTCTTGCCCCCCAGTGACGACCAGCCGGATCAATGAAGAAGTACGAAAAGGCTATCGAAAGCAGACCTTGCAGTAGCGAAGTTTTCCCACCTTCAGCAGAACCTCTCCCTGTGGTTCCACCACGGCTTTGACATCGCTTATTTTTTTGCCATTGATGGAAACGGCATTCTGCTGGATCATGCGCCGGCCATCCGACGACGAGCTGACCAGACCGGCATCCACCAGCAGTTGCGGCAGCCAGATAGCCTCGGTTCCGCTCAGCTGCTTTTCCGGGATATCATCGGGCACCCCCCCTTTTTGAAAGACCTGCTCAAAATTCTGCTCGGCCAGCGCCGCTGCCTCCGGGGAATGAAAGCGGGCCGTCAGTTCGCGGGCCAACTGTTTTTTGATCTCTTTGGGATGACGGGCGCCGCTCTCCATCTCCTGTCTGAGCGCCGCGATTTCAGCGGCTCCCAGGTCACTGAGCAGCTCATAATAGCGAAACATCAGGGGGTCGGAGATGGACAGCAGCTTGCCATAGATATCGGTGGCCGATTCGGTAATGCCGATATAATTCCCCAGTGATTTGCTCATCTTGTTCACCCCGTCCAGGCCCTCCAGCAGCGGAAGGGTGAGAACCACCTGCGGGGATTGCTGGCGGGATCGTTGGAGATCTCGTCCCATGAGCAGATTGAACAACTGATCGGTGCCGCCCAGTTCCACATCGGCCTCAATGGCCACCGAATCGTAGCCCTGGATCAGGGGATAGAGAAATTCGTGGATGGAAATGGGACTGCCTGCGCGGAACCGAACCTTGAAATCCTCCCGCTCCAGCATGCGGGCGACGGTCAATTCCGAGGCCAGACGAATCATGGCGAAGGAGTCCAGTTGTGACAGCCACTGGCTGTTAAAGACGACCTTGGTTTTCTGGGGATCAAGAATTTTGAAGACCTGCTCCTTGTAGCTCTCGGCATTTCTGGCGACATCTTCACGGGTCAGGGCCTTGCGGGTCTCTGATTTACCGGTGGGATCGCCGATCATACCGGTAAAATCGCCAATCAGGAAATAGATGTCATGGCCAAGATCCTGAAAATGCTTCAGCTTTTGCAAAAGCACCGTGTGTCCCAGATGCAGATCAGGGGCGGTGGGGTCAAATCCGGCCTTGATCCGCAAGGGAATGCCGGTGGCCGCTGATTTTTCGAGTTTCTTTCGCAGCTCTTCACGGGAAATGCACTCCACGATTCCCCGTTCAATGAGCGCCATCTGTTGGTCAATATTATTTTGCATGGCAGATACGATGCCTCCTGGCAAGGATGTGATCCCCTTCACCCCTTAGGGGCCGTTAAGAAATAACCCATACTTTTTTCATTTATTTACGGCCCATTATGCCGTTCTTGGAGCTAAAAAGGTATGAGTTATTTTTGAACGACGGCTTAGCGGGCAAATTCCACGGCCCGGGTCTCACGAATCACGGTGACGCGAATCTGTCCAGGGTAGGTGAGTTGCGCTTCGATGCTCTTGGCAATATCCTGACTGAGCACGATGGCCTCGGCATCCTGAATTTTTTTGGAATCCACAATAATGCGCAGATCCCGTCCGGCTTGGATGGCGTATGATTTTTCGACACCTTCAAAGGAGTTGGCAATATTTTCCAGGTCTTCCAGCCGCTTGACATAGGTTTGCAACATCTCTTTGCGGGCCCCGGGGCGGGCGCCGGAGAGGGCGTCGGCGGACTGAACCAGGATATCAAGTACACTGATAGGTGGCAGGTCTTCATGGTGGGCGCCGATCGCATAGACGACCTCTTCCGGCTCCCCGTATTTTTTGGCCAGATCACGGCCAATGATGGCATGCGACCCTTCCACCTCGTGATCCACGGCCTTGCCAATGTCGTGGAGGAGGCCGGCCCGCTTGGCCATTTTGACATCAATACCCAGTTCCGCCGCCATGATCCCGCAGAGAAAGGCCACTTCCAGCGAGTGCTGGAGGACATTCTGGCCGTAGCTGGTCCGATATTTCAGGCGGCCCAGGATGTTGATGAGTTCGGCATGAACGCCATGGGCGCCCACATCAAAGGTGGCCTGCTCACCGGCCTCGCGCATGGTCACATCCAGTTCCTTGGTGACCTTGGCGACGATTTCTTCAATGCGGGCCGGATGGATGCGCCCATCGTTGATGAGTTGCAGCATGGACAGACGGGCCACCTCCCGGCGCACCGGGTTAAAGCCGGACAAAATAACGGCCTCGGGGGTATCGTCAATGATAATATCAATGCCGGTGGCCGCCTCAATGGCCCGAATATTCCTGCCTTCACGGCCAATGATGCGCCCCTTCATTTCATCGTTGGGCAGGGGCACCATGGAGACGGTTTTATCGGCAACATAGTCGCCGGCATAACGGGAGATGGCCAGGGCCAGGATATTTTTTCCTTTCTTATCCGCCTCCATCTTCATTTCCTGTTCAATACGGGCCAGTCTTTTGGCCGCCTGCATGCGCGCCTCACTCTCCATGGAGTCCATCAGGAGTTTTTTGGCTTCCTCCCTATTGATGCCGGCTATTTTTTCCAGTTCGTTGCGTTGATGCAGGATAAGCTGTTCGACTTCTTTATTCTTTTTTTGCAGAGAATCTTTCTGTTGTTGCAGACCGTCCTCGCCGTTCTGAAGCTCCTGCTCCCGGTTATTCAGACCCTCCTGTTCCCGTTTGAGCTGCTCTTTTTTTTCCCCAAGCTGGCGCCGTTCGTCTTTCAAGTCGGCCTTGTCGGCCCGAATCTCTTCTTCAACGGCCTGTTTTACCTGGTAGGCCGCTTCTTTGCTCTGTAATATCGCATCCTTTTTGATTCGTTCAGATTCAAAAAGCGCGTTCTCGATCAGTTGCTTACCTTGAATTTCAATGTTGGTTCGATGATTTTCGACAAATCGTTTGCGTAAGAAAAAACCGCCGATAATGCCCGTAATAATGCCGGTAAGACTGCCGGTTAACAGCAGAAAATACGGCTGGCTGAAGAATTCCATAGATCATTAACCCTTGTAATATGGGCAATATCAGCTTGATAACAGGAGATAAAAAAAGGCTGTGGCTGAAGTGAAGATCAGGCCACCGAAGAGGAACACACGCAGGAAGGATGGAGGAAAAAGCTGGTAACAAAAATTCAGAGGAAAGCGGGGCCTGCCTCTATTCTCTTATCACACAATTCAACATTCACTCAATAAAATAGGGTCACACAAAGAGCAGGTGCGGCGGGCCAATTCATTCGGTGAACGGCCCGTGAATGTGGAACTGTTTATATAAAAATCAGTCAAGCGTCTGTAATAAATCAGAAAAGTTTCTTGTTGACCGCCTTAACTCATTGTTTCAATAGTCTTTTTCTTCCCGAACTTGACTGGTATGTTCAGCGTCATTTCTACAGTTATCAACGATTTTGCAGATGAATTCCAGTTGCCCTCCTCTATTTCGGTCGGTCATCACGGGGATGGCCGAATGGGTAGAGGGGTGTGAGGCGTTCTGGATATAAAAACAGAAAGGCAGGTTGTCCCCCGCTTTTCCTGGTATAAAATCCCCACCCTGCCGTGTCAGCAGGATGATTAAACCTAATAAATAGGTGGGTAGAACTCAAGGCCTCATCGAGAAAATTGACGAGCAATTTTCTTTTTGAAAACCGCAAAGGCACCCTTTTTGTGAGAGTTGGCTCAACACTCTGCTGATCACCAACAGGGCAGGGAAAAAATAAAATATCAAAAATCTGGTGCAAAACTTTTCGGGTAGGCCCCTCTTTCCGCCCATCCGAATTGATCTTATTCTAAGCAGAGTGATTATAACATGGTTTCAGGGAAATCAAAGAGAAAAGGAATCTTCTCCTTCATCCTTCCTTTTTTCCGCAGAAAGCCCCAGGTCAATCTGCTGTGTGAGCAGGCGGATACGCTGTTCCGTCTCCCGTTTGTAGTCTTCGTATTGTATCTTTAAGGCAATGTGCTGCGAAGCAATGTTCAGGGCCGTTACAATGGCCGCCTTGGTGGCGGCAATGGCCCCGGCCGGGCCGGATATATTTTCGGTCACTGCCTTCTGTACCAGGGCAACAGCCTCTGTCACCTCATTTTCAGGGGCCGCCGTATAAAAGGAATATATCTGACCTAAAAGTTCAAACCGAACCAGTCTTTCCAACTCAGCACCTTAAAACAGGGTGCCCTGCACGCCACCTTCAGGGCTTTGTTCAGTGTCCCCGGTATCATCGTCGGTGACGGCGCTGGCTTCCCAGGCCTCTATCTGGTCAAGCAGGTTGGAAACCCGACTGCCGATCGCTCCTCTTTCATCCTTGAGGCCCGCCAGTTCATCCTGCAGGGTGGAAATGGTGGCTTCCCGTTGCACTAACAGGTCATCAACTTTTTTTTTATCGGCCTGCAAGGAATTAAATCGTGTTAAAAGCTTGGCCACTATATCTTCCAGTCGTGCGAGTTCTTTTTCTTCTTGCATATTTATTGCTCCTGAATTGGTTGTTATCCATGAAAAAAGAGGCTCTTTTTCAATCTTATTTCAGTATACTCGCCCCCTCGTATCATCGCAAGGATTAACCCGATCAGTTTCGAGAATAGCTCCAGTGCACTGGCTGGCCGTTATGATAGGGCATGCAGCCATAAAATATCCGGGGATCATCATCAAAAACCATATCCAGAAAATAGCGGTCGCCTTCCCACATGGGAAGGCGGTGGAGCGTATCAATCCGGTGCCATTGCAGGTCTCCCTCATCGTTTTGAGGCTGGAGGATGCCGCTGAAACGATCTATCCGGAAGATAAAGCCGAACCAGTCTTCACCATCAGGGCCAAACCCCGGCCAACTGACGGTTCCCCGCAATGACAGTTCTTCACAGATCAGGCCTGATTCTTCCTGGATCTCCCGTCTGAGGCAGGAGGCCATATCTTCATGCCGTTCCATTTTCCCACCCAATCCGTTATACTTTCCCAGATGGGGATCGGCGTGTCGTCTGTTTCGATGAATGAGCAGGGTGTGCTGCCGCTCTGGGGAGAGGATAAAGCCCAGGCTGGCCAAGATTGGAGTGTACATTTTTTCATCCTTGTGATTAAATGTCAGAAAATTTGGGGTCTGGCGATTTTTTGTGCTTTGTGAGGGTGGAAGAACAAATGTACCATACTCCCCTTGTTTTTGCCGTTGTATCGTGGTTTTTTATCTGCAACCTAAATCCTGCAATCGCTTGGCATTTGCCAGTCAATACAGGCACGAAGGCTGCGTTGGCTTCACCATTTTCATGCGCCCCG
>DYNG01000014.1:8498-10700 GCA_020721165.1 Desulfocapsa sulfexigens | reverse complement strand
TGCGGGATTTATCCCGCATTAGCGTTTTATCCAAGACGCACAGGGGCCAGGTTGAAACGGGTTATGACGGATTATCCTTTCCTGAGAAGCCGAAGTTCCTCCTGCAAGGTTTCTACCTCCTGCCGGGCCTCCATCTTTTCCTGATCGAGTTTTTTCAGTCTGAGCGCCATCTGATTGATAATATCCCGGATGATCGGCAAATCATCATTAATCAGCGCCATCTGAAAAGTCCGGTCATTGACCACCATTACCTTGGTCTCCTTTACCGCTTTCAGGGTGGCATAGCGCCGACTGCCGGTAATCAGCGCCATTTCTCCGGCAATTTCTCCTTTTTTCAGGGTGGCCAGACAATTCGTTCTGCCATCTTCCTCCTGGCGACAGACCTCCACCTCGCCATCAATAATATAGATAAGGCAATCTCCGTATTCACCCTGGGTGATAATCACCTCACCCGGCTGATAGTGATGGACTTGCAGGGTATTCTGTAAGCTGCTCATTTTACACTCCTTTTTTGTGATTGGGCTGGGTCATGAACTCGTTGGGGTCTTTCCGGTCTTCATCCTACAGTCGTTTGGCCAAATATTGGGAGCGGCGCACCGCTGTCATTTTTTACTGTCTCGTCGCTACCCGTCTGTCTTTGCGGTCTTGTTGCGAAAGCACTGGGGAGTGAGTGGGGGTTATCTGGCAACGACAGCCGCCTTCATTCTGAAGCCCTTTTCAGAATAGCAGGTGAACTGGTTGAAATCAAGGGTCAGGTTGTCACATTTGCGTGGCAGGGATAGACGAAGAGGGGTTTCGATCTGAAACTTCTGTCCCCAATGAAAATGGCTGGCTCTTTCACCCCACGGCAAAGGGGCGCAGGCGGTCGGAAGACTGGCGATTGAGACGGTCAACAGGAATGAGTTAGAGTTTCCGATTGTCTATGACCCGCTGGCCCTTGCCCTCAAAACGATCCAGGGTCTTTTCCTCTACCAGCTTGACTGCCACCCCGATGCCCAATTCTGAAGAAAGCCGGGACTTAATGGTGTCAATCATGGCCCGCTGTTTTTTCATCTCATCAAAGAAGTAGGACTCCTGCACCTCCACCATGACGGTGGCCTGGTCCTGATGGTGCTGGCGCTCGACAATAATGCGGTAATGGGGCAGTGTGCCATCAATGCCCAAGAGGACGGACTCAATCTGGGTGGGAAAGACATTGACCCCCTTGATGATCAGCATATCATCGGTGCGTCCTAAAACTCGGGACATGCGGGTAAGGGTGCGACCGCAGGGGCAGGGTTCGGGCAAAAGGCGGGTCAGATCACGGGTACGATAGCGAATGACGGGGAAGGCTTCCTTGGTCAAGGTTGTGATGACCAGCTCCCCAATCTCCCCAGGCGGCACCGGCTCCAGAGTCTGGGGGTCAATGACTTCGATCAGAAAATGATCTTCGTTGATATGCAGGCCATTGCACTGCTGGCACTCCCCCGCGACCCCCGGCCCCATCACTTCGGAAAGGCCGTAATTATCGGTGGATTGAATGCCCAGTTTTTCGTTAATTTCCCGGCGCATGGCCTCTGACCAGGGCTCGGCCCCAAACAGCCCGAATTTCAGGGACAGACCGCTGGGATTGATGCCCATATCCAGCATAACATCGGCAATATTGAGGGCATAGGAGGGGGTGCAGACCAGGGCCGTGGTCTTGAAGTCCTGCATGATCTGAATCTGGCGCCGAGTATTGCCCGAAGAGATGGGGATCACCGAGGCACCCAGCCGCTCCGCCCCGTAGTGCAGACCAAAGCCGCCGGTAAAGAGGCCATAGCCAAAGGCAATCTGGATCACATCATCAGCACTCAGACCGGCTGCGCATAGAACCCGAGCCACCAGATCCGACCAGTTTTTGATGTCGTTTCTGGTATAGCCAACCACCGTGGCCATGCCCGTGGTGCCCGATGAAGAGTGAATCCGCACTATGTCCCGCAACGGCACGGCAAACATGCCATAGGGGTAATTGTCGCGCAGATCCTGCTTCATGGTGAAGGGCAGCTTGTGGATATCGGCCAGCGAGCTGAAACCTTCAAAATCCAGCTTCATTTCACGAAACTTCTGCCGATAAAAGGGGACATGGGTTCCCACTCGATAGAGAGTGGACTGCAATCGTTCAAGTTGCAACTGCTCCAAATCGGCCCGCGATGAACACTCATTTTCCTGTTGCCAGTACAT
>DYNG01000014.1:0-8398 GCA_020721165.1 Desulfocapsa sulfexigens | reverse complement strand
GCAACTGCTCCAAATCGGCCCGCGATGAACACTCATTTTCCTGTTGCCAGTACATAACAATACCTTTTTTTAAAATGAACTATTCAAAAAAAATGTTGACTTCAAATCAAAATGATCACATAATGTGGTCGTGTTGTTCTTACATAGACAGCATTTTGTGGCCAGTTCGAGATCTCGGCTGGTTCCCGTTTCTACTTACTTAGTGGGCGGGCTTCTTTTAATTTCTTTTTAAGGAGCTTACTCATGTCAGCAAAATCTGTTAAAAATCATCGTTTTAGTGCATTTCAAAGCCAAGCCGAACGCTGTTATTATTGTGGATTTTTAATGTGGCTCAAAGACAAAGACCACTTTGCAAAAAACCATAAACTCACAAGAAAAGAAGCCGTAAAATTCCAATGTACTGCCGAACATCTTGTCGCGCAGTGTGACGGAGGGAAAGACAACAAAGGCAACATTGTTGCGGCTTGTTTGTTTTGCAATCAAAAACGCCATCATAGAAAAAAACCGGATGATCCTCAATCATACAAACAACTTGTACAACGAAGGATCATCAAGAGGAAATGGCATCCAAAAACGCAGCACCATCTTCTGCTGGGTCGTCAGTTACAATGGCAAACACAATCATCGTAACAAAAGAAATAATATTGGTCATGGTCTCACATCACCCTTCAATCTATCTTTTCCCGCCCCAGATAGGCCCGCTGCACATCTCGATTATTGAGCAGATCGCTCGCCGGGCCTTGCAGGATCACCTTGCCGGTCTCCAGGACATAGCCCCGGTCGGCAATGGCCAGGGCCGCTTTGGCATTCTGTTCAACCAGCAAAACCGTGTTGCCTTCATCACGCAGCCGGACAATAATCTGAAAAATTTCCTTGACAATAAGAGGGGCCAAGCCGGTAGAGGGTTCGTCCATCATCACCATTTTAGGCCGCGACGACAGGGCCCGGGCCATGGCCAGCATCTGCTGTTCACCACCGGAGAGGGTGCCGGCCAGTTGCGTTTTGCGATCTCGAAGAACCGGAAAAAGCTGGTACTGATGCTCCAGCAGACCTTCTACCGCCGCTCTTCCCTCTTTGTGCAGGACATGGGCGCCAAGCAGGAGGTTTTCCTCAACGCTCATGGTCGCAAAGACCTGCCGGCCTTCCGGCACCATGACACAGCCTAAAAAAGGAATCTTGGGCGCGGAGACAGCGCCAAGATTCTGGCCGCCAAAGAGAATTTCACCCGAAGAGGCCTTGACCAGGCCGGCAATGGTGGCCAGCAGGGTCGTTTTTCCGGCCCCATTAGCCCCGATGATGGTGACAATCTCACCCGGCTCCACATGCATGGACACCTGTCTGATGGCCCTGATCTTCCCGTATCCAGACTCGACATTACGAATTTTCAGCATCTATTCACCCAAATAAATCCTGATAACATCGGGATTCTGCTGGATAGCCTGGGGGACATCTTCGGCGATCTTCTCACCAAAGCATAACACCACAATTTCATCAGAGATATCCATGACCAGCGACATATCATGTTCCACCAGCAGAACCGTGATCCCCATAGCCCGAATTTTGCTGATAAGCCGGGCCACCTCGGCAGTTTCATAAATATTAAGCCCGGCGGCGGGCTCATCAAGAAGCAGAAGGGCTGGTTGCATGGCCAGGGCCCGAGCCAACTCCACCGCCCGTTGCTGACCAAATGCCAGGCTGGTGGCCTCTGTCTGGGCATATTCAGCAATTTCCAGGAGTTCGAGCAACTCCATGGATTTTTTGCGAATCCTTCGCTCCTCGTCCCAAGTCCAGGGGGCATGGAGCATGGAGGACAAAAAACCGGATTGTCCCTGGAGATGACAGCCCACCATCACATTTTCCAGGGCCGTCATGCCGGCAAACATCTTGATGTTCTGGTAGGTCCGGGCCAGACCGCTGGCGGCAATGTAACAGGGGCGTTTTCCCTGGATTTCCTGTCCCTGAAAGCGGACGATCCCGGAACTGGGGGCCAACGCCCCGGCCACCAGATTGAAAAGAGTGGTTTTACCCGCCCCGTTTGGGCCGATCACCGCCTTGATTTGTCCCGTCTGCACGCTGAAACAGACATTATTGACTGCATGGAGGCCACCAAAACGGCGGTGCAGATTTTCGATTTCCAAGAGGGCCATCTTCGTTCTCACACCTCCTGCCTGGTTTCAGATTGCGCGGGATTCACCTTTCCTTTTTTGGGGGAGGCGAGCAGGTTCAGGATGCCATTGGGGGCAAAAAGCATAATCACGATCAGAATCAGGCCAAAGACGGCATCATCATACGAGCCAAAGACTCCGCGCAGAGAGAGGAAGTTGAGCGCAACGCCCATAATCAAGGCTCCCCAGAGATGGGCCATGCCGCCCACCGCCACAATGGCCACGAAACGAACCGACTTCATCACTCCAGCCTCGGATGGGCCGATCCCCCCGTTGAAATGGGTAAGCAAAACTCCGGCAATGGCCGCAAAAATGGCCGATAGAACAAACGACTGCAATTTGAAGCGGGCAATATCAACTCCCATGGCATCCGCCGCCTCTTCTGACCCGTGAATGGCCCGCAAGGCCCGACCAACCCGGGACTGAATCAGGTTTAACAGCAAAAACAGACCAAGAAGCAAAACGCCCCAGGCGATATAATAGTTCTGCACCCGATCCGCCGCATCGCCCCTGACCACCAGACCAGGCAGCACAACGAAGGGTGGGACACCGGCAATGCCATCGGCTTGACCCAGCCAGGGCGAAGCCAGCGCCAGGCGATAAATGATAATGCCAAAACCAAGAGTAGCCATGGCCAGATAGTGGCCTTTCAGCTTCAACACCGGAATGCCAATCACCACCGCGATCAGCGCCGCCACCAGCACGGCAAAAATTGCGGATGCCCAGGGGGTCACCACCAGCAAGTCTCCGCCATACGAATCTTTGCCTCCCTGCAGAAAGCCGCAGGCATCAAGCAGCCGGACCCAGCCAGCGCTCTTGATAACCACCAGATTGCGGGTGGTCAGAGCGGCTGAGAGATAGCCGCCGATGGCAAAAAAACCGGCATGCCCCAAGGAAATCTGGCCGGCATAGCCCATGAGCACGCACAAACCGATAATCAGCAGGGAATAATAGGCTGCCATGGTGATCTGAGTCAGATAAAACTGTTTGCCGGTGTAGGTGGCCAGAATCTGGACCAGAATGACACCAAGCACAAGAGGCAGGAGGGCAAGAAGGCGTTTCATATCAGAAGGTCTTTAAGCGGGCCGCTTCAGCCGACCCAAAGATCCCATGCGGACGGACAAAGAGAATAAGCAAAAGGATGGCAATGGAGATGGCGTCCTTGAAGGCCAGGGGGACGACCGATACCGAAAAGGCCTCTATAGCCCCCAACAAAAGTCCAGCGGCTACGGCCCCGCCGCTATTTCCCAATCCTCCCAGGATGGCCACCGTAAATCCTTTGATGGCCAGTCCAGTTCCCATATCATACTGACTGTAGGTGATGGGTGACATAACACAGCCCGCCAGAGCCCCCATACCGGCGCTGAGGACAAAAGAGAGAGTCACCATGTTTCGGGGATTTATCCCACAGAGAATGGCGGCCATCCGGTTGGCAGCGCAGGCCCGCATCTCACGACCCACAGAAGTGGCCTGAAAAAACAGATGTAAAAACACCACCATGACTCCGCACACCCCCACCACCCACAACACTTGCGGCGAGATTCGCGCTCCCAGGATTGAGATCGTGCTGATCTCATTGCCGACAAAATACGGCAAGGCCCGGATATTCTCACCCCAGATGTGGATTGCCGCCTCCCGGGTCAGAATGGAGATGCCAATGGTGATAATAATCATCCGTAGGACGGACGGGTTTTTGAGCCAGCGGATAAAAATCATCTCCATGAGGGCCCCGATCAGCATGGTGACAGCCACGGCAACGCCAATAGCCAGCGGCAATGGCAACAGGGGCAACAAACTGATGGCAATCATCCCGCCCAGCATGACAAATTCGCCCTGAGCAAAATTTATAATGCCGGTGGTATTGTAGATAATATTAAAGCCAATGGCGACTATGGCATAAATACTGCCATAGGTGATGCCGGCAAAGAGGTACTGGACAAAAAGTTCAGCGGTCATAGTGACATACAGGAGAGAGAGGCGCAGGCGAAAACAAAAAGAGGCCGGAAAACCCTTTCCGACCCCTTTTCATCACCAGCGATCGTCGTCTTTATTGGGCCGGATAAGCGACAAACTTACCATTTTTCACGGTCATCATCTGGAAGGCATCAATGGTCAAGCCGTTATGGTCAGTCGCTGACATGGAGAAGATCCCCGCCGTTCCAGGCAGCTTTTGCAGACCTTCAAGGGCCGTCCGCACCTTTTCCCGATCATTGCCGCCAACCTTGATGGCCTCTTCCAGCATGAGCATGGCATCATAGGCATGACCACCAAAGGTGGAGACCAGCTCGCCTTGGTATTTGCTCTCATAATTCTTGGTATAGTCAAGCAGCAGTGCCTTTTGAGGATGATCAGCGGGCAAATCAGCGGCAATCAGCAAGCGACCGGCTGGGAAGATGACGCCCTCCGCTGCGGCCCCAGCCGCTTGGGCAAATTTAATGTTGCCAAAGCCATGACTCTGGAAAACAGGAACAGTCCAGCCCGTCTGGCGGATATTTTTCAGGACAATGGACTGGGCAGGTGCCACCGACCAGTTAATCACCGCCTGCACCTCCTTGTTGGCCTTGATCTTGGCCACCGGAGCGGTCAAATCACTGTCTTTGGTATCATAGACCTCATTTTCAACGATCTTGATCCCAAATTCCGGGGCAATTTTGGCCAACTGCTCGGCTCCGGCCTTGCCAAAACCAGTGTTGTCAGCCAAGACTGCCACATTGGCCAGGCCCTTGGTCTTCAACTCATTATAGATCATCTTAACCGCATCCGAGTCCTTCTGCGGGGTCTTAAAGACAAAAGAGGCCACCGGATTGACAATCACCTCGGCGGCGGCGCAGGAGAGCAGCGGAGTTTTGCCGTCTTGGGCAATCTGCTTGATCTGCATGGTTTCGCCACTGCTGGAAGGCCCGATAATGGCCAGCACTTTTTCTTCGTCAATGAGCTGTTTGGCAAAGGAAACGGCCTTTTCAGGGCTACCAGCCGAATCTTTAATAATCAGGTCAATCTTGTTCCCGTTAATACCGCCCTTGGCATTGATGGTCTCTGTCATCATCTCCAAGGTTCGAGCCTCTGGGCCACCCAGGAATGATGCCGGACCAGTCACGGCCAGGATTGCCCCCACCTTGATATTTTCCGCCCAGACCGACGGAGCAGCCAGCAGAGTTAAGGCCATAGCCCCCAGCGCCATCTTTGTCATCATTTTTTTCATTCCGTTCCTCTCTAAAATATTCCTCGTTGAAATACATTTCAAATTGATGCCTGTTACCGCATCAACCTGTCCTCTACAGGGCACAGATCTGTTCCCCGCTTAAAATTGTAAATTTGTCCTGCCGCAAAGCAGCAATGGCCTTGTCCATATCATCAAAGCGGAAGATCAACACCGCATTCTCTCCGCTTTTATTAACAAAGGCGTACATATACTCCACATTGATCCTCGCCTTCTCGATGGTCATCAAGACCTGGGACAGACCACCACTGCGGTCGGCGACCTCCACCGCCACCACGAAGGTGATTCCCACGGTAAAACCAGCGCCTTTCAGCACCTTTTTTGCCGACTCCACATTATCAACGATAAGCCGCAGAATCCCAAAATCGGCGGTATCCGCCACGGATAAGGCGCGGATATTGATGCCGTGATAGGCCAGGGTCGCCGTAATCT
This sequence comes from Desulfocapsa sulfexigens, assembly GCA_020721165.1. GTDB lineage: Bacteria > Desulfobacterota > Desulfobulbia > Desulfobulbales > Desulfocapsaceae > UBA2270. Next base: position 2,581 of record DYNG01000014.1, on the reverse strand, counting down.
CGGCCAATCTTCCCGATTTATTTTCTAAAAAAACCGCAATCTGTTCGACAAGCATGGATGGTTCCTCCTGGAAGAGTCTCTGATCGAAATTGGCAGTCCATTGAGGCCCTAAAACAATCTTTGCGCTCAATCGTATTGTTATGCTCAAAATTTCATCTCCGGCATATCAACTGCATGCCGGAGGTAATTTATTTCACAGGCCTCGGTATTGAATGAAAATTTTCATATTATAAGATGCTCCATTTATAATTTTCGTTTATCAATGACCCGTTGGGCCTTGCCCTCACTGCGCTGAATGGTGCGGGGCTCCACCAGTTGCACCTTGCACGACACGCCCAGCAGGTCTTTGATATCAGCCTGGAGTTTGCGGGTAAGATTTTCCAGGGTTTTCACCTCATCGGAAAAGAGGGCCTCGCTGACCTCAACCTTGACGGCCATGGTGTCGAGATTGCCTTCCCGGTTTACCTCAATCTGGTAGTGGGGTTCCACTCCTTCGGTTCCCATCAGGACATGCTCTACCTGCGAGGGAAAGACATTCACCCCACGGATAATCAGCATATCGTCGGTTCGACCCGTCACCTTTTCCATTCGGACCATGGTCCGGCCACAGGCACATTTTTCGTGAATCAGACGGGAAATATCCTTGGTGCGATAGCGGATCAGGGGGAAAGCCTCTTTGGTCAAGGTGGTGAAAACCAGTTCCCCCTTTTCTCCAGGAGGCAAAACCTCACCCGTCTCAGGATCAATAATTTCAGGCAGGAAATGATCTTCAAAGATGTGCATGCCGCGATCAGTCTCCAGGCATTGCATGGCAACGCCGGGCCCGATAACCTCGGACAGACCGTAAATGTCAACCGCGCGAATGCCCAATTTCTTTTCCACCTCGGCCCGCATATTCTCGCTCCAGGGCTCGGCCCCGAAGATCCCCACCCGCAGGGCCAGAGTCTCGGGATTAACCCCCATCTCGGCCATGGCGTCGGCAAGGTTCAAGGCATAGGAGGGGGTGGCCAGCAGGACGCTGGAGCGGAAATCCTGCATAATGGTGATCTGCCGTTTGGTGTTGCCACCAGAGACCGGAATAACAGTGGCCCCCAGCCGCTCGACGCCATAATGAGCGCCCAGGCCTCCGGTAAAAAGGCCATAGCCGTAGGCGTTATGAATCATATCATGAGAGGTGGCGCCGGCACAGGTCAAGGCCCGAGCCATGACCCCAGCCCAGGTCTTGATATCTTTTTTGGTATAGCCGACCACGGTGGGCTTGCCGGTGGTACCTGAGGAGGCATGCACCCGCACCACCTGATCCATGGGCACCGTAAACAGGCCAAAGGGATAGTTGTCACGAAGGTCATTTTTGACGGTGAAGGGTAATTTTTGCAAATCGGTTAGTCGTTGAATATCGGCAGGTTTGACCCCAGCCGCGTCCATCTTGGCTCGATAGGGAGCCACCGTCGCATAAACCCGGGCCACCAGATGCTTCAAACGGGTAAGCTGAATAGATTCAAGCCCGACGCGGGGCAGGGTTTCGATCTCTTCTTCCCAATACAAGGTAGTCATTTTTTCTCCTGTCAAAAATCACTTCTGCGATGCAGCGACTTATGGTTCATCAGGGTTCGACAACAATAGCAACTCGTTCAAGCCCATGATTTTCAAATTCTTCCGCATAGAAATCTTCCCGTTCACCATAGGCCATTATTCTCTCTTTTGGTCCCATCTCGGACAAAACCTTGTGCCCCACCTTTTTCACCACATCCCGTTCAACAAGACGGTCAATGAGATTTTCCCAGAAAGAGTCACTCTCAAATTTGTCAACAAATTCCATGGCCGAACAGGTTTCTTCATAGTGGCGGGTTTCAAAATACTGCTCCAAACGATTATCAAATTTGACCAGTGAATCCAGACCATACTCCTTGGCCAGGGCAAAAATCTTCTGCTCCAGATCATCAAAAGGCTTGGCCTCCGGTTGCGGGCCAACCGCATGAGAGCCCACGACCCATTGCGCTATCTCCAGAATCTGAAGTAACACCAGATACTCATTTTTTTGCTAATCGCTATTTTCATATCTTCCCCAATCGTTCAATTTCCTGTTTCTTTCGAGCCTCTTGCAATAAAAAAAGTGAATCCCCAGATGCACTGGATACGGACTTATTCACCATAGGATTCATCTGGCGGCTGTCACCTCGTATGATGGTATGGGTTGTCTGCAAACTCTTACCCCTGGCTGAGCTTGCGCCCGGCGGCAAAGGCCTTGAGATTCACATCCCTGAATTTTGCCGGAACCCGGGTCGAGATAATTTCTTCATAGACCTCAGGCGCCATAGGCAGAAACGAAGAGACCGCCCCCACCATCACCACATTGGCAGTACGAACTTCACCCACTTCTGCAGCCAGATCAAAGGCGGCCACCGGGATCACTTTGATTCCCAAACAGGTGATATGATCCAGCACTTTTGCGGGATAGAGCGCCTGGCCGGTTGCCACCGAAGGGGGCAGGATCTTCTGGGTATTGACAATGACGATGCTGTCCCGATGCAGATAGGGCAGATAGCGCACCGCCTCCATCATCTCAAAGGCCACCTGGATG
>DYNG01000013.1 GCA_020721165.1 Desulfocapsa sulfexigens | reverse complement strand
TGGATATTTTTTAACGGCCCCTGATTAAAACTCCAAAGTTCCGTCTGCAGTCTCTGTGACTCCTACGACAACAATCCCGGCCTTGTCAGCGGCCTTCACCATAGCTTCACGATCAAAAAGCAAGGATTGTCCCGCCTCCACGGCCAGTACGGCTCCTCGCACCGAGGCTAATTCCTCTACCGTTTTCAGACCCGTTGCCGGAAGATCAAAACGAAAATCCTGGGAAGGTTTTTTTACTTTGACCACGACGGCTTTTTCTCTGGCCAACCTCCCGCCCCGTAGAATAGTCGCATCTGTTCCGTCTATCGCTTCGACTGCCAGCACCGACAAGTTTCTCACCACCACGCACTGTCCAATATCAAGACGGCCTATGGCGCGGGCATGGCGCCAGCCGAATTCGATATCGTCGCGCTGCGAGGGTGTTAGCTTTTTCTTGGTGAGAACTCCAGCGGGAAAGAGAAGGTGGCGCAGATAGAGGGTGGATTCCAGTACCTTAATGTTTTCTTTCTCCAGCGCTCCGGCGACGGCTCTGAGAATACCGTCGTCCTGCTTACTGTTTATGGTGTTCCATAGAGATAAGCCTTTCAGATCAGGAAAGAGATCTCGAAATATCTGGGTTTTTGTGATGGCCCCGAGAAAAACCGTTTCTCCCACTCCTTCCTTGTGAAAAAATGAGATGATTTTTCCCAGTTGGCCAAGTTTAACCCAGCAGACGGTGTCAGCGGGGGCAACGACTTCAGGTTGGGTTTCTCCTTTGTGGGCAACCACAACCACAATCCTGCCAGCTTCATGGGCGGCTTTGATAAAAAGGAGTGGAAATTGGCCGCTTCCAGCGATAATTCCTATTTTTTCAGGGTACGATGGCATGTCAGAGGGAGAATTTCGTGATAACGATACAATAGAGCCACACCTTGTATTGTTCCAGCCAGTAGATGGAATCCCAATCGGGAACAGGCAAAGAGGGAAGAAGGCCCACTCCTGTGGACAGCCTTTAATCTTCCGTTCTCTTTGCTACACCGCGCTTCGTCGTTTCAATGAAACGAACCAGGGTTTCAACTTCGGCACAATCAGGAAACTCCTGGCGCACCTGGAGCAGAGCATCTGCCTGTAACAGTTCAGGAGAACGAAAAAGAAGGCGAAACGCCTGATCAAGCTTGCCCAGAATGTCTTTGGTAAAACCATGCCGTTTCAGACCGACTTTGTTAAGGCCGGAAACCCGCATGCGGCTTCGTGTTCCGGTAACAATCATGTAGGGAGCGACATCAAGACTGATTCCCGACATGCCACCGATATAGGCATAGGCCCCTATTCGACAAAATTGATGCACCGCCACCAGGCCGCTTATGGAGACGAAATTTTCAACGATCACATGCCCGGCCAGCGTTGCGACATTGGCCATGATCACATGATTGGCAATGTGGCAGTCATGACCGATGTGGCAATAGGCCATAAACAGGTTATTATTACCAACGACGGTTTTTCCACCTCCTTTTACCGTCCCGCAGTGAAGGGATGAATATTCGCGAATGTGGTTGTTGTCGCCAATGATGAGCTGTGTCGGTTCACCGCCATACCCGATATCCTGAGGCGGGGCGCCGATGGAGGTGAATGAGCCAATTACATTGTTGGTACCAATGGTGGTGAGGCCAGTAATCACTGCATGCGGTTCGATCCGGGTGCCGGCCCCGATACGAACTCCTTTTTCTATAACGGCATAGGCTCCCACAGACACAGAGGAGTCTAATTCTGCCTTTTTATCAATAATGGCACTTGAATGGATAGTCATAAGATGGTGTGATTCTCTGTTCAATGGGTAACTTCCAGAAGATCTTTTCCCAAGAAAGAAATTCTGATCAGCCGCTTCCCCGTTTGTCAGGGTTGGGGAGAGGATAATGGAGAGTGAAACGAGAGGGCGGTTACCTCCACCGTGGAAATAACCGCCCTCTCGTTTCTCAGATTCCTGCGTAAATTTCAATAACCCTGCTGTATCTTAATGCTTATTTTCGTTTGGAAGGGTCAATGAACCTGCTGTCCGGTGATTTTTTCATACCAGTTTGCCGGCAATTCATCTATCTCAACATCATCCCCAACGGGTTCGAAGATAATATCACGACTGATATCAGTGCCTTCCAGCGCGGTTTCAACGGGGGCGGCATCTACTTCAGTGAAGATATTCTCAGATGGCAATGGCTCTTCCACTACCTCCGGCGAGGTTTGTTGCTGAGAGAGGGGTGGTTCAGCGACAAGTTTTTCGGCGATTTCTTGCTGAACCGGTTTTTCCTGGTCGGCGACCGGTTTCTCTGGTGTTTGCAGGCTCTCAGCGCTCAACCTTGCAACTTCTTCGTCTTTGATCTCTTTGTCGCCCTCTCGTTCATCAGCGCCAAAAAAAGAGTCCAAACGATCTTCAAGATCAAACTCATCACCACTGTCTGAGGTGGTGTGAAGATGATCTGTCTCGCTGAAGCCGCGTTTTTGATCCGCAAATGCCAACGCCGGTGCCAGCTCCCCATATTCACTGCTGGGCAAGGCTGCCTCATCCGAATCATCATCGGCCTCACTTTCCACATCGATACCTGGAATGGCCGCAGCGGCTGTTGAGGGGGAGGATACGGAGAGGGGGGCAGAAATTGTTTCCTTGGCAGCGGCAACAGGTTGTGCAGCTATTTGTTCGGTGTACGAACTTCGCTGTTCGCCGCCTGAGCCAGCCAAAGCCGGCGCCAACTGCCCTTGTTGAGATGGCAAGGCCTCTTCGTCTGAATCGTCATCGGCCTCGGTTTCGACCTCAACGCCCTCTAAGGCCTTATCAGAGCTTGCTTGCAGGGCAATCTCGTCTTTCTCATCTCCAAACAGATTGTCTAATCGGGAGCTTATTTCAGATGCGTCCTGGGGCGCCCCTGTTACTACGGGTGTTGAATCAGGTGTAGGAGCGACTATGGCAGGTTTTTCTCCCAGAAAACTGGCCACACCCTGGTCAATTTCATCCTTGACAAAGGAGGTGTCGGCACGAAAACCTCGAACTGTGTCTGGCATATCTGCAAATGCCGGAGCAATACTTCCTCCTTGCTCCCCTTCCACCCTCTTCATCTCTGCAACATTTGTTGAAGAAGGTTGTGCGTTTTGAACAGGAACAATAATTTGTGAGGAGACAGGGGCTATCACCGCTTTGAATTCATTAAATTTCTTGACTTCAGTGAGCAGCACCTCTTTCTCTTTATCACTGGTAAATCCGCCCCGACAAATACTTTCCAAGCCAGCGTAGAAAGAGTGTAATAACCTAAAAGCCTTGGGATGGGCACTGCTTTTAGTGGCGCGGATATAATTGCCAAGCGCACCAATGCCTTGCAGAAAGATCAGCTTCGCCCGACTCTCACTATAAATTCTCTCCAGTTGAGCAACCTCTTCACTGAGACGAAGGAGGTTGTCGTCGGTAATTTCCCAATCTATGCCCAATACAATGGCCTTAAGGTTGACAAGAGGATCTTTCGTACCTGGGGCAGAGGGGGACATCGTGTTCTGGGCGGGCACAGCTTGCCGGGCAGGGGTAACGGGAGCAGCGATTATGGCAGGAGCAGCTTGCTCTTTGTTTTGTGAAGGGGGAGAAATTTGGGCCTTGAATTGTTCAAACCTCTTAACATCCTGAAGCAAGATTTGTTTTTTCTCGACCTCGCTCATGGAGGCCGAAGAAACTATTTTTTCCAGGTTATAATAAAAGGCGAGCAGAAGTTTTATGGCGTTGGGGTGGGCGCTTGCTTTTTCCGCTGCAATATAGCGACCAATTTTTTCCAGGGCCTGAACATAAACAAGATTAATCTTGTTTCCTGCCCAAATATCCTTGAGATCCAACAACTCATTCTGCAGTTGCTGCAGAATATCGTCGGTTATTTCCCAGTCCAGCGAAATAATAATGGTTTTTAGTCGTGCGATGGTTGCATCGTCATCACCAAGGGATTCAAAGAGGTCTACGAAATCGGTTGAGAGTGACTCGTTATACTTCTCTGTCCCACCAGTCAGATCGTCGTCATAGTGTTGTTCAGTATGCTGTGCCACCGTGTATTCTCTCTATAATAATTTTTTTTGTATTGAAACAACCGTGGAAGAAATGATTTTTTTCAATGTTGCCGCAACATTGAATCCTGTAATAGCGCTTGCCTCAAAGTAGGGCACCTGCAAACGACTGTTGAGATCCTGTTGCAGAACAGAAATAGGCAGGACCGGAATCCCGTGCTCTTTCAAATCCACTTTGTTGTACTGCATGACCAGAGGGATATCAAAGATTGATTCCTTGTATGATTGCAGATTTTCGTGAAGCTGATTCAATGAACGAATATTTTTCTCGCGTTGTTTCTCCATGGCATCGGCAACAAAAACAATGCCATCCACCCCTTTCAGCACCAGTTTGCGAGTCGCATTATATTTTACCTGGCCAGGCACGGTATAGAGCTGAATCTTGATATCATATCCTTTAATTTGACCCATGTGAAATGGGAGAAAATCGAAGAACAGGGTTCGGTCACCATGAGTTTTCAGACTTACCATCTCTGATTGAATCTGCTCTCGGAATTTCCGATTGATATATTCCAGGTTTGTGGTCTTGCCACAACGACCAGGACCATAATAAACAATTTTGACCTGAACGACTTTGTCTTTTAAGTTGATAAAACTCAACTTGTCACCCCCATAAGGTTTTTACTTGAACAAAATACGATTACTATCCTTTTATTGCTATCTCGGGTTAGCGAACATCCGCAAGGATAGAGGCCTTTTTCGTTGAGATAGAAGGTGGCGATGAGGGATCAGTCCTGTTTTTCCCATACTTTCTGGATTTGTTCGATGGCTTCGACCACATTCAAGCGGAGAAATCCCAGGGAAATATCCTTGCCAAACATGGAGATCAGGAGTAATTCATCGTCAATCTTGCTGAAATGGATACTGGAATCCTGGCCTTTATGAAACAGGAGGGAAAATTCTGTTTCGCCGACCAGTTTAGCCATAGCATCAACGGTGGCAAAATTACCGGCGGCCAGGGCGGCAAAAGAATAAATGTCATATTTACTTTTACCCGTGTCTTTTATCGTAATAATGTTTCCAGCCATATCAATGATGATCGCGCAATCTACGCCGATTTTGATCAGTTTTTGTAACAAGATTTCCTCGATCTGTTCGAGCTGCTCCTGGCTGACAATACCATAATTCATGTTTTTCCCCTCTGATTCTTGATGAAAGCCACTCTGTAATTGCGAACCTGCTTCTTAACTCTTTGAGTCCGGTACGGGACAATCTTTCTGGATGTGATTGTAATGCATGAAAAAGCCAGCTAAAAAACACCATAAGTGTTACTTAAACCAACAAACCGACAAATATGCAATTCAATTGTCGAAGCATATCGTAAGTTATACTAAAAAAGCAAATTTTTATCTTTATTTTTTTCTTATTTTTATCACAAGTGAAATCAATTCAAAACGGAATGAAGCAACTTCCGACACTCAGTCCGGCCAGATTTTTGGTTGACAGTCATTGTCACCTCGATATGGAGGCCTATCACGGTGACCTGGAGGCCGTACTTGAGCGGGCATTCCAGGGCCATATCCGTGCGGTTATCAGTGTTGGTATTGATGAAGGCAGCTCGCGACAAGCGATTCTTCTGGCTCGGAAACACCCCATGGTTTTTGCCGCTATTGGCATTCATCCCCATGCCGTTGGCGATATTCACCCCACGATTCTGGATATTTTTTCCCGCCTTGCGGTGGAAAATCGTCGGCACATTGTGGCCTATGGTGAAATTGGTCTTGATTATGCCAGGAAGTATGCCCCGCCTGAGGTGCAACGACAGTTTTTTCGGGCTCAGCTGGCGTTGGCGAAAAACCTGCAACTTCCAGTTATTGTCCATGATCGGGAGGCGCATGAAGATACGATGCGAATTCTGCGCGAGTTTGCTCCTTATCCTCAAGGTGGTGTCATGCACTGCTTCTCTGGGGATATTGCCCTGGCGGAGCAGGTGATATCGTTAGGTTTTTTCGTCTCTCTCCCCGGGGTGGTCACCTTCAAAAATGCCGGTGAGTTGCATTCAGTGGCAAAATTACTGCCCTTAACGGCAATGATTGTGGAGACGGACGGCCCTTTTCTGGCACCGGTTCCGTATCGGGGCCAAAGGAATGAACCGGCCTTTCTCCTGTATACATCCCAAAAAATAGCGGAATTACGGGGGATTTCAATTGATGAAGTCGCCCAACAGACGAGCGAGAATGCCCGGGTCCTTTTTCAACTGACTGGCGATTTTTTGGGCGATAAGGAGGAAGGGGCAGATGTCTGTGATCACCAAAAACCTGCGTGAGATTCGTCAGCAGATTGCTGATGCTGCCCTCCAATGTGGAAGGGATCCCTCTTCTATTCAACTGGTTGCCGTCTCCAAGAAGTTTCCGGCATCGGCCATCCAGGAGGCCATGCAGGCTGGTCAGCGCTGTTTTGGCGAAAATTATCTGCAAGAAGCGGCTCACAAAAAAAATGAACTCGGGCCGATGTGCGATTCAGCGTCGTTTCATTGCATCGGCCACCTCCAAAGCAACAAGGCGAAACTTGCAACTCAGGTTTTTCAGGTAATTGAGAGCGTAGATCGTTTCAAACTCGCCCTGGCCATAGATAAAGAGCTCAAAAGCCAGGGGCGGAAGATGGACATCCTGGTACAGATCAATATCGGTCATGAGCCGCAAAAATCAGGGGTGCTTCCTCAGGATGCCGAACGATTTTTGCAGGAACTGCACTCCTTATCTCATCTCAGGGTGCGCGGCCTTATGGCTATCCCCCCTTATTCTGATGATCCAGAACATTCCCGCCCCTTCTTCAAAGCGTTGCGGGGACTGGCCGCAGAAAATCAACAACTTGGCTCTTTTTATGATAACACCAGGGTGCAACTGTCCATGGGGATGTCCCACGACTATCGTGTGGCCATCGAAGAGGGGGCAACCATCCTCCGCATCGGAACAGCCATCTTCGGGACTCGTGTCACGCAGATCATCCACTCGTGACAGCATCCTTTTTTCCACTCTTGATGCTTCCCTGCTTGACAGTGTCATTTTTTTTGAGTATTTTTCCTGTTTTTTGTTATTGATTGCATCGGCTGAAGAGAGCCCCTGCCGACCTCTTTTTCCCCACAGGGAAAGAATGGTCGTATTTATTATATTTGAATATCGTGCTTTTTTCTTGAATCTTTGCCGTTGCCCTTTGCCTTTACTCCATGTTTGAAAATCTGACAGATCGGCTGGAAGGTGTTTTTAAAAAACTTCGTGGCCACGGAAAACTGACTGAAGAGAACATTCAGGAATCCATGCAGGAAGTGCGAACCGCTCTTCTTGAAGCGGATGTGAACTTCAATGTTGTCAAACAGTTTATTGCTGCCGTAACGGAGAAAGCAGTCGGGCTTGAGGTGAGCCAAGCCCTGTCTCCCGGCCAGCAGATTGTCAAAATTGTGCACGAGGAGTTGGTCTCCCTGCTGGGTGGAAAGGTCGAGCAGATTCGCCTCGATGGACGACAGCCGGTCATTATTATGATGGCAGGCCTTCAGGGATCAGGAAAAACAACGACTTCGGGAAAGCTGGCCCGCCTGCTGAAAGGCAAGGGGCGCCGTCCATACCTGGTTCCGGCGGATGTATATCGTCCCGCTGCCATTGAGCAGTTGCATATCCTTGGGGACAAACTGGGCGTGCCTGTTCATCCTTCGGTGGTTGAAGGCAAACCGGTGGATATTTGCCGTCAGGCCGTGGTGGCGGCACGAGAGAAGAATTACGACACGATCATCATTGATACCGCCGGCCGCTTGCATGTTGATGAGCTTTTGATGGCCGAGCTCAAAGAGATCCAGGGGGCCGTTCAACCCTCGGAGATCCTTTTCGTGGCTGATGCCATGACGGGTCAGGATGCCGTTACGGTTGCCAGCAAGTTCAATGAGGATTTAGAGATAACCGGAGTAGTTCTCACCAAGATGGAGGGTGACGCTCGCGGTGGCGCCGCTCTCTCCATCAAAAAAATCACCGGCAAACCAATCAAGTTCACCGGTGTTGGTGAAGGCCTGGACGCCCTGGAGTTGTTTCATCCCGATCGGGTGGCCTCTCGAATCCTGGGTATGGGAGATGTTCTGACCCTGATTGAAAAAGCCGAGGCGGTTGTTGACCAGAAAAAGGCCGATTCTTTAGTCAAGAAGTTACGGCAAAATACCTTCACCCTGGAAGATTTTCTTGATCAGATTCAGCAGATCAAGAAGATGGGGTCCCTGGAGCAGATAATGAGCATGATTCCTGGAATCAACAAACTCAAACAGCTCAAGGACGCCCCGCAGCCCAATGAAAAAGAGCTGGCAAAAACCGAAGCCATTATTCGCTCAATGACCAAAAAAGAACGGCAGAATTATGCCATTATCAATATCAGTCGGCGGCAAAGGATAGCAGCCGGTTCTGGAACAGTCGTAACCGATGTCAACCGGGTTATTAAGAGCTATGCAACCATGCTGAAAATGATGCAAAAGATGCGTGGCAAACCCGGTTTGATGACCGGTCAAAAAAGGCGGAAATTGCCCAAAGGTGTGCGCAAGAGCTAATTTTTTGGTTCTCTTGTCCTTTTGGGCAATCAATATCAAAGTTCGTATTAGTGAGAGTTGCTTAAAAAATAAAGGAGTCAGCAGGTATGGCCGTAAAAATTCGTTTAACTCGACTTGGCAGAAAAAAGCATCCATTTTACCGTATTATCGTGGCCGACAGCGAACGACAACGGGATGGGAAGTTCCTTGATATTGTTGGCACTTATGATCCCATGCAAAATCCGGCTGCCATTACCATCAATAATGGAAAACTTCAGGATTGGATCGGCAAGGGGGCGCAGCCTTCCACGACCGTCAAAAGCCTGATTGCCAAGGCTGTGAGCAGCGAATAACCCATGCAGGAGCTCGTTGCGTATATTGCCCGCTCATTGGTGGACAAGCCGGAGGTGGTCACGGTCACCGTCAGCGAGGAGGATGGCGTGGTCGCGGTTGGTCTCGCTGTTGCCAAAGAGGATATCGGCAAGGTGATTGGCAAACAGGGGCGGACCGCCCGCGCAATTCGGACGGTGCTGGCGGCTCGCGCTGACAGGGACAACAAGCGGTCACGACTTGATATTCTTGAGTAGAGGCTGGTGTTTTCCGGCCATCGCCGACCGGTCTGGTGGTCATGACCACTGATTTTAACTATCCGGTTGCGACCCACCTGCTGATTGGCAAGAGTGTCGCCGCGCAGGGCCTGAAGGGGGAAGTGGTCATTGCCTCATTTTCTGGACAACCGGAGAATATGCGTGATTACCGCCGCTTGTTTTTTGTTTCTGCCCAAGGAGATCTCTCCGGCCCATTTGCCATTGATAAATATCGGGTCAAGGGAAAGACGGCCATTGTCCAACTGGCGGCAATCACTGATCGGAATGCGGCTGAAACCCTTATAGGACAGGGGGTTTTGATTTATAAAGATGACCTGCCGACCCCAGGCGCCGATGAGTTTTATGTGTATCAATGGGAAGGACTGACCGTTGTGACCGACCAGGGGCGGGAATTGGGTACGGTCAAGACAATTTTTTCCAATGGCGCCCAGGAAATATTGGTCGTCAAGGGACAGGCGGCAACCAGTGAAGAGTTTTTAATCCCGGTGATGCGGGACATTATCCTGCATCAGGATGGCCAAAAAATTGTTATTGCGCCACCACCTGGATTGTTGGAGATGAATGCCGATGAGCATGGTGATAAGCGCTAAAGGCCATTGCCTGCGCCCTGCCCTTTTCTCCGGGATGGCGGCGATATCTGACGGTCTGTGGACACACTGATTTTTGACATATTAACGATCTTTCCCGGGCTTTTAGATTCGCCGTTGAGTGAATCCATTATTCGTCGCGCCCGGCAAGATGGGAAAATTCGGATTGATATCACCGATATTCGGGATTTTGCTGAAGACAAGCACACCATGACGGATGACCGCCCCTTTGGTGGCGGCGCAGGAATGCTGATGAAGCCCGAGCCCTTGACGGCGGCCCTGGGATCGGCACAGCAGAAAAACGGGGCTGGCAAGGTTATTTTACTCAGTCCGCAGGGCCGCCTCTATACGCAAAGGGTGGCCGAAGAGTTGAGTCGTGAATCGCATCTGATCCTGGTGTGTGGACGATACGAAGGCGTTGATGAGCGGTTTATCGAAAATTCCGTGGACGATGTTATATCACTTGGCGATTATATTCTGACCGGTGGCGAGCTGGGCGCCATGATTATCATTGATTCGGTCACCCGACTTCTTCCCGGGGTTTTGGGATGTGCCGAATCGGTAAGCCGAGACACCTTCAGCAGAAATTTATTGAAACATCCTCAGTACACCCGCCCCCGAGTTTTTGCCGGCCAGGAAGTTCCGGCCATCCTTTTGTCGGGGGATCACGGGGCAATTGAGGAGTATCGCTTTATCCAGTCAGTTCAACGAACCCTTGAGCGACGGCCTGATTTGTGTCGGCAGAACAGTTTCAGCGCCACAGAAATAGACTGGTTGAAAAAACATGGTTTATATTCGTCCTTCTGCCCTGTCTCGGAAAAAACGCAATGAACCGGCCCGAGAGGGAAGTCGTGCCTGATGAAGCGGCCTTGCTGGTGGATGTTGCCTTAATTCATCACCCGGTTATCAACAAGGGCGGGGATATTATCGGGTCGGCTGTCACCAATCTTGATATTCATGATATTGCCCGG
>DYNG01000012.1 GCA_020721165.1 Desulfocapsa sulfexigens | reverse complement strand
TCACTCTGCTGCCGGTGATCACCATGCCTGAAGATGATATCACCCATCCCATTCCCGACCTCACAGGCTATATCACGGAGGGACAGATTGTTCTGAGCCGCGAGATGCATCAGCAGGGCCTCTATCCGCCCATTGACATTCTACCCAGCCTGTCCCGACTGATGCAGCATGGCATTGGCGACGGCATGACCAGAAAAGATCACCGCCAGCTTGCCAACGACCTCTACAAATATTATGCGCGAGGCCGTGATTTACGAGGGCTTGCGGCCATTGTCGGCCGTGATGGCATGAGCGAGGGGGATCGAAAATTTCTTGATTTTTGCGACTCGTTTGAACACGAATTTGTTCATCATCAGGGGCTGAGACGATCCATCGGAGAAACCCTTGATTGCGGCAAAGAACTGCTCTCCAGGTTGAGCATATCATGATGGAGTCACTGCATCCCAATCGCACGAATCTTTTACGGTTGAAGGAAAAAAGAAAAAATATCGCCAGGAGTATGAATATTCTCAAGGCCAGACGCCAGGCCTTAATCGTCGAATTTTTGAGTTCGGCCCATCCTTTTCTTGAAAAACGAAGAAAAATCATGGCGCTGTATGGGCAAGGCCGGCAGAATCTGGCGGTGAGCCGAGGAGTGGAAGGAGCGCCGTTTCTTTCGGCTTTGGCGGCTGTGAACCTGCATGATCCCGGGATAGCGCTTGAGGTGAAAAATGTGATGGGGGCCAAATATAAGACCGCCAGGCTCCTGGAGTCCATCAAACGGCCAGTGGCAGAGCGAGAATACGATTTTCTGCCCACAACCCCGCATCTTGAAGAATCGTTTTTTCTGTTTGAACAGGTGGTTGAACAGATGCTTGATATTGCCGGAGATGAGAATAAACTGAAAAATCTTGGCCGAGAAATTCAAAAAACGACACGAAAATTCAGGGTACTTGAAGAACGAATCCTGCCAGAGCTGGCGGGCCATATTCGTAAGATGTCCCAATATATTGGAGAACGGGAGCGGGAGGAGTATTTCCGCCTGAAACGATTTAAGGATATGCGGTAACCCGGCTCACGGACTCGGAAATAAAAAGGTGGGCCTCAACTCAATCTTCTGCCCAACTCATCGAATTTGAGCATAACGAAGAACTTGGGTGAAAAGATCGTTTTGCCGGAGGCTCAAGGGGATAAAATCACGATAGCTCGTTATGGGTTATACGACCACCACACACCGTTAAGACAGCCTTTCCTTGCAGTTCCCAATCCAGGAAGGGAGAATTTTTGGATTTGGAAACGATCTTTTCTTTCGTAAAACAAAAACGACGCTCTGGATCAATAACGGTGATGTCAGCGATGGAGCCTATTGCCAGAGAGCCTCCCGGCACGCCCAGAATACGGGCCGGGGCCACAGACATCAGCTCCACCAGTCGTGCCGCCTCTATCACCCCTTCACGAACCAGGGCAAGGGTTAAGGGCAAAGATGTTTCCAGACCAATAATGCCATTGGCCGCCCGGTCAAATTCCACCTGTTTTTCCAGCACCGAATGCGGGGCATGGTCTGTGGCGATGGCATCAAAAGTTCCATCCTGCAAACCCTGACGAATCGCCTGCCGATCTGCCTCGGTCCGTAATGGCGGATTCATCTTGGCATTGGTGTCATAGCCAGCAACCGCCTCCTCCGTCAACGAAAAATAGTGCGGCGCGGTCTCCGCCGTCACCCGCACTCCCCGCTTTTTGGCCTGACGAATAAGGTCAGTGGCGGCGGCGGTGCTCACATGGGCAATATGAATATGATGACCAGTCAACTCGGCCAGAGCCAGTTCCCGATAGACCATGATCGCCTCTGCCGCCACCGGAATCCCTCTTAACCCCAAACGGGTTGAGACCACCCCTTCATTCATCACCCCATTGCGACTGAGGGCCAATTCTTCCGCGTGGGATATAACCAGCAAATTATGACCGGCGGCATACTCCATGGCGCGGCGCATGAGCTGACTGTCCAGTACCGGCTGGCCGTCATCGCTGACCGCCACCACCCCCGCCGCCTTGAGCTCACCATACTCAGCCAGACCGACGCCCCCGCTGCCCTTACTGATCGCCCCCACCGGATAAACGCGGGCCGCTCCTTGACTCGCCTGCTCTATAATAAAACGAGTCACCGCCGCCGTATCGTTGACCGGCTTGGTATTGGGCATACAGGCCACCGCCGTAAAACCACCGGCTGCGGCGGCCAGTGTGCCCGAGGCAATGGTCTCCTTATACTCTTCACCCGGCTCACGAAGATGAACATGCATGTCAATCAGGCCCGGCGTCACCCATTTTCCCCAGGCATCATAATACAACGCGTCGGCGGGAGCGGCGCTCTCTGGGGCAATTATGCGGCCATCCCGCAACCAGAGATCATCACAATGGTCAACCCCGTTGACTGGATCAATTATCCGGCCATTCTGTATAATCTGTGTCTTACTCATGACCACCCTTTTCTCCGCCCATAACCAGATATAACAAGGCCATCCGAATGGCAACGCCGTTGGCGACCTGATCGAGAATAACGGAGCCGGTGCCATCAGCCACATCCGGGCTCATCTCCACCCCACGATTGATGGGACCGGGATGCATCACCAGTACATCCCGGCGGGCCAGTTCCAGTAATTTTCGATTCACCCCGTAAAACGACGCATATTCGCGGAGTGAGGGTATCGAGGGGTCGTGCAGTCGCTCCTGTTGAATGCGCAAGGCCATCACCACATCAGCCCCGGCCACCGCCTCAGCGGCAGTGGCACAGACCGTTGCCCCCAGGGATTCAATCATCGGCGGCATAAACGAGGCCGGCCCGGCTACCCGAACCTTGGCCCCCATGGCCGTAAAACCGATAATATCCGAATGAGCCACCCGGCTATGGGCAATATCCCCAATAATGGCCACGGTCAAGCCCTCGATCCTTCCTTTATGCTCCCTAACGGTCATCAGATCAAGCAGTCCCTGGCTGGGATGCTCATGAATCCCATCACCGGCATTGATGATAGCCGCGTTGACATTTTGCGAGAGCAGCAAGGGCGCGCCAGAACTGGAATGGCGAATAATAATGATATCAGGGCTCATCGCCTCCAGATTACGGGCGGTGTCAATCAGGGTCTCCCCTTTTTGGGCGGAACTGGTGGCGGCGGCAATATTAAAGGTGTCGGCGCTCATCCGCTTTGCGGCAATTTCAAAGGAAAGACGGGTGCGAGTGGAGGGCTCGAAGAAAAAATTGATGATCGTTTTGCCGCGCAGAGTCGGGACCTTCTTGATGGGACGGCCAGCAATCTCTTTAAATGAACGGGCCGTGTTCAGAATATAACGAATATCCTCCACAGAGAACTGCCCCATCTCCAGAAGATGCCGATGCTGAAAACGATATTCATTCATCATGTCTGCGCTCACCAGTCATGCAGAGGGGGGAACAACAATCATCAATGCACCAGATCCCCAAGGCGACCCCAGCGAATGGAGGTCAATCGCCCCAGAGAGAAAAGGGGTTTCTCCACATCCCAGGACCAGTAAATAAGCAGGGCTTTGCCACGAACTTCCCGAATATCCACAAATCCCCAGAACCGGCTGTCATAACTGTTGTCACGGTTATCTCCCATGACAAAAATTTTCCCCACCGGCACCGTGACCGGCCCAAAATTGTCGCGAGGCCCACCGCTGGCGCTCATCATATCATTGCTGGTAAAATGGGCGTAGGGGCTTGTCACCTGCTTCCCATTGACAAGAACCTGTTTATTTTTCACCTCAATTGACTCGCCTCCAACAGCCACCACCCGCTTGATATAATCAAGGTCAGGGTTTTTCGGAAAGCGAAACACCACCACATCGCCGCTGGCTGGACCAGGTCGTGAAATCATCGTCTTCCCCAGCGCCGGCACCCTCACCCCGTAACTGAATTTATTGACCAGCAGATGATCGCCAATTTGCAGGGTTGGCAACATCGAACCAGAAGGGATCTTGAAGGCCTGAACGATAAAGGTACGAACAAAAAGAGCAAGCAGCACAGCCACCACAATGGCCTCCACATACTCCCTGACAACAGATTTATTTTGATGAGCGCCAATCACAGGCATTGCCTCCTTATGCATAAAAAAATATTAAACAGCAAGCATTCATTGAATACTGCAAAAAATCTTTATTTTCAATATCCTTCCCAAAAGAAAGATATTTTCAGCCCCAGTGCTGAAAATATCAAAAAAACCTATCTATACTATAAATAGGATATCAGCAGGGGGAAAATAACAACAGGGTGTGGACTTCTCCATTCTCAACGCCCGACTTTTACCTTACTCACTTATTTTATTGTAAAATTTTTTGTATTTTTTTTATAAGTTTTCTTGACAAAGCTTTTTTTTTGTGGCCTTAATAAAAAACAATGATTGTAATCATTAGAAAAATCATGAATGCCGCTTCAATAACTATGAAACAAGCCCTGTGTAAATGACCATCATGAAACTGCCTTTTTTCTCCACAGACACACTGGTGATCGGGTTGGATATTGGCTCACATTCCATCAAGGCATGCGAGTTGAAAAAAACGGACAGAGGTTTCGCTGTTCTGAAGCTGGGAAGTATGATCCTGCCCGAGGGAGCAGTTGATGACGGCACCCTCCATGATTCTGAGGCCGTAGGCAAGGCTATCACGACTCTTCTCACCAGTCTGAAAATCAAACGAAAAAAAATTGCCATCTCCATCTCCGGTTACTCGGTTATTGTCAAAAAGATCCGTCTGGCTGCGATGGAGAAGCAGCAATTAGAGCAGTATATATTGGCCGAGGCAGAGCAGTATATTCCTTTTGATATAGAGGATGTCTATCTTGATTTTCAAGATCTGCAAACGAACACGGAAGGTTCTAATCAAACAGATATCATGCTCGTTGCGGCTAAAAAAGAGATCGTTGATGAGTATCTGACCATGCTGGGCAACATCGGCCTGCAACCGGTTGTGGTTGATGTTGACGGGTTTGCCCTGGAAAACAGCTATGAGTCCAGCCATTCAGACCACAACAATGTGGCCTTGATTGACATCGGGGCTTCAAAGATGAATATCAACATCATCGCCAATGGCATGTCCGTGATCGCCAAAGATGTTCCCATGGGGAGTCGGCAACTTACGGAACAGATCGCCAACACCTTTGACATCCCGACTGAAGAGGCGGAGTCGTTGAAACTCGGCCAGATTCCCGTCGCAGAAAAACAGGAGCAAATTGCTGATATCGTCACCTCGAACTGCGCCCAATGGGTCCTGGAAATCAAGAAAGCCATTGATCTTTATCACTCAAACAAGAACAACCCCCCACTTGACACGCTGATTATCAGTGGCGGCGGTTCTAAAGTTACCGGTCTGGCAGACTTTATCGCCCGAGAAACAGATGTGCCGGTGGAGATTTTTAATCCTTTTGCCGGCATGGCAGCCGATTCCAAACAAATTGATCCTGATTACTTAAAGTATATTGGCCCAGAAATGGCCATAGCAACAGGTTTGGCTATTCGCACGACTACCCTTTGAGATCTTGAATACACCACAAAAGGGGCAGAAAAAATTCTATCTCCGCCCCTTTTTATTGAAATTGAAGTCATGCACTTACCGCAGACACAGATTCCAAACTCGCAATTGATTTATATATAACGGTTTAGGATATTCATATGCTCACAATTAACCTGCTCCCAATCCGACAACTCCAACAGCATGCCCGGGCTCGCAATGAGATTATTGGTTTCGCTGTGCTTTTAGCTGGCTTCTTAAGCCTTCTCGGGATTGCAGGTGTGATTCAAGCCAGTAATGCAAAAGCTTTGCAGACAGAAATAGCCCAATTAAAAACAACCATGCAGAGTTATGATAAAATATTGGCAGAAATTAAAAAGATAGAGGCCGACAAAAAGGAACTGGAGAACAGGATCGGTATCATTGAAAAATTAAAAAAAGATTCATCCCTTACTGTTCATGTGCTCGATGATGTCGCCCGCACGGTAGATAATCGCAGAATGTGGTTGACAGGGCTTGATCAGCAGGGAAGCTCTCTTTCAATGAACGGTGTGGCCCTGGACAACAAAACTATTGCTGAGTTTATGAACGGATTAGAGGCGTCTCCAGTTATCAGAGAAGTTAACCTTTCTGACTCATCCATTAAAAAGGTGGCAGGACAAGATTTGAAATCTTTTGTACTCAATTGTGCCGTTGGTGATCCTGTTGAGCAAGTTGAAACAACGAAAAAAGCTACTTCAAAGGGCGCTCAAAAAGTACAACCCAAAAAATAACCTATTCAGTTGAATTCGGTCGGTATGAAAAAGAATAATCAAGCATTTGCAGCCTTTATAGACAAAAAGTATATCCCTCTGCAAAGGAAGCATAAAATCGCTGGAGCAGCGGCCCTCTTGATCCTGCCCCTCATTCTTTTTTTCTTTGTTTTTTATCAACCAAAAAGCAAAGAGATCCTGGGGCTCACTAAGCAACGAGACACAACCGCGCAAGAGTTACAAAAGGCCAAGGCCGCTGCGGCCACCATTGATAAACACCGAAGTGAAATGGCGATGTTGCAGGAACAGTTTGATGCAACCTCAGTTTTGTTTCCCAAAGAGAAAGAAATTCCCCGACTTTTAACTGATATTTCAGCGGAAGGGCAAAATGCAGGATTGGAATTCCTGGCCTTTAAGCCTCAAGCGGCAGTGCCAAAGGATTTTTACTCCGATATCCCTATAGATATTCAGGTAAGAGGCCCCTATCATAACTTGGGAAGTTTTCTTGATCATGTGAGTAAGCTCAGTCGAATTGTCAGTGTTTCCAATGTAAAAATCAGCTCGCCCAAGGAAAGTGCCGGTGAAATGTTTCTGGATTCTAATTGTCGCTTAGTGACTTACCAGTTTACCAACAAACAACTTGCGCCACCGCCAGCTCCCAAGAAATAAACCCGATGAACCTGCCAATGAAAACAAACGATTACACCACTATCATGCGACGGTTACTGCTTGTTCTCGGCGCCTGCTGCATCGCTGCTTCATGGCCCTTATCCATCCAGGCCATGCCCGAGACAAAGGATAATACCGGCGGGGAAATAACGGCCAGCGAGCCTTCCACCAATAACGGTACGCCTGCTACCTCCTTTGTTTATCAACTCGAAGGGCGCCTTGATCCTTTTATGCCTTTCCTTTCAGAGAAAGCAGCGAACCCGAATAATATGGATGAAATAGTTGAAAACAATGAAACTCTGAGCGGTATGCAACTTTTTGAACCTGCTCAGTTAAAATTAGTCGCCATCGTCTTTGCAGACGATAGCGAAATAGCCATGGTCGAAGATGCCGCTGGCCAGGGTTATGCCATTCGTTCAGGCATGAAAATTGGCAGAAAAGGCATGATCACCAGCATTACTTCCAATCAGGTAGTCATTGAAGAATCATCCGTAACCAGAGCCGGCAAACAATTAACCAACAATATCGTTATGCAATTAAAGAAAGAGGGAGAAGAGTAAATAATGTATCCAAGACTCTCCATATTCCAAAAGACCATGTTTTTCAGCCTGGGCCTGTTCCTTCTCACAGCACCCAATATTCCATCGGTCCATGCTGAAGAGACAGCAAAGGCCGTAGAAGCAACATATCTCATCCAGAAGGTTAAAGCCGATCAGCAGGGGGAGGCTTTAACCATTGAAATCGTCGGCAACTCATCGCCACAATACACCACATTTGAGCTTTACAATCCCACCCGACTCAACATTGATATTGCTCATGCCAAGATAGAGGCTGGCGTTGATCTTGCCAAAGTCCTGACAGAAAGCAAACTGGCCAAAATAACCGCCAAACCGGTTGACAAAGACCCTGGCACCACCCGTTTTGAAATCAGCATCGCTGACAGCCATATCCACTCTGTGGAAAAAGACAAGAACAATTTGCTGATCCTTATTCATCCCAAGGCTGATGTGGCAAAGACAGGATCGGAGCCTGCCGTCGCGAAAAAAACAGCGGCCCCTGCCGATGCCACTTTGGATAAACTTATTGACTCCTCAGCAACTGCCATCAATAAGGGAAATGAGAAAAGCAGCGGCAAGGAACCAAATCAGAAAAAAACCGGATCCAGCGCCAGTTCATTCGATTTTGGCGGGTACAAAGATGCCAAATCTATCAGTGTTGATTTTTATAAGATTGATCTGCACAATGTCTTCCGCCTGTTCAGAGAAGTCAGTGGGGTAAATATTATTGTTGATGAAGCCGTGCAAGGATCACTGACTCTGGCTCTCAACGATGTTCCCTGGGATTTTGCCTTGGATATTATTCTCAACCTTAAGGACCTGCGCAAGGAAGAAAAGTTTAACACTATTGTTATTTATCCAGCCAAGAAGGAATTTGTCTGGCCAGAACGGGCCCAGGATAATCTCAGCGTGGAAGCAGATCTGGAGATAATTCAACAGGTGGAGAGTTCTCTGGTTATTGAACAGGGAGCAGTACAATCCGAAGAGATCATACAGTCGAAAGAATTCATTCGCAAAGGCCGCATCGAAGAGCAGGCTGAAAACATGGAGAAAGCTGCTGCATTCTATGAGCAGGCGCTGAAACTTGATCCCAAAAATGCAAAAGTTGCCACCCGTTTGGCCTCTCTCAATCTGACCAATCTCAATAACAATGCCAAAGCAGTGTATTTCGCCAAAGAAACTTTGAAAATAGAACCAAAAAACACGCAAGCAGCTCTCTACGCCGCCATTGCCTTGGCTAACATGAATCAGGCTGCGGATGCCAGCAGTTATTTTTCCCAGAGTATCAGCGGGGCCACCCCGATGAAAGAGGCCCTTGTCAGTTATGCCGCCTTCAGTGAGCAGAATGGTCAGCCAGATGCCGCGCTCAAACTCATTGCCCGCGCTACAGCCTCGTATGGTGAGTCCGTGGACACCCTGGTTGCCAAAGGGCGCATCTATGACGCAATGGGTCAAAAAGACAAAGCCAATGAACAATATAAAGCCCTTCTCTCTTCCGGCTATCCCTTGGCTCCAGGTTTAAAAGAATTCGTCCAGAGCCGCGTTGGCGCCCCTGTGCCCTCGCTCAACTAACGATTGCGCATCACCTGATATTTCCAGAAGCATATTAAATTCAGACAGCTACACAGATAAAACTCGTTTCGTTATTCTTCAATGGACAAGAGGTTTTCCATGAAATACAAAGCAAAAATAGCCCTGCTCTTTGCCGCAACGACCCTTTCTTTAGCCATGATGGCCTGCAGTCCCATTGTTGCTGACCCGGAGAAATCCACCACTGAATCAATTCAGCCGGCAACTTCTCCCGCCATTCCTCCTGCTCCCTCATCAACGACCCTGCCGGTTCAATATCAAAAACCGGCCTACATGGTGGACTCTCCCAGCAGAGATGTGCTGGACAGTCAGGCCGATGATGTGGCGCTCAAAGTGGGAGCCAAAATCAGTTCCGCCAAAAAAATGGCTCTCCGGGATATTATGAAGCCCCTGGTCAGTCAAAAAAGAATGAATGTCTCCTGGGCCAGTGATGTTAATCAGGAGGCTTTGGTTGATGTAGATATTCAACCCAATGATGATTTTTACAAAGCCATTGACAATCTTCTGCGCCAACTCGACTATTTTTATGAGCTTCAGGGGAACACTATTGTTATTAAGTTCCGAGAGACCAGACAGTTTCATGTTGCCATGCCCTTTACCAAGCAGCATTTTACGACCGGCACGGGTGGCAATGTCTTAGGTGGTGATGTCGGGGGTGAAGGCATCGCCAAAAACATCGAGGGCACCATTAAACTGGTCAGCGAAAAGAACGAATTTGATACTTGGAAAAAAATTGAAGAGAATCTCACAAGTATTCTCAAACTTGAACGCACGAAAAAGATCACTGTTGAGCAGAACACTACCGAATCAGACCCCCAAAAATCGCCGCAAAAAAATGATAAAAATGCTCCCAAAAATATGATGACCACCGAAGAGATCACTGGTGGCAGCGACAATTACTATCTCATTGATAAACCCGTTGGTATCATTACTGTCACTGCCCCTCGACCTATTCAGGAGAAGATAAACGCCTATTTTACATCTCTGGAAAAAGAGATGTACAAACAGATTTCCATCGAAGCCAAAATTATTGAGGTCCATCTTCTTGATAGCTCCTCGATTGGGATCAACTGGAACTCGGTTCTGAAAAATTTCAGTGTTGATGGTGCCGTCGCTTTTGGTGCCCAAGTCGCTGATCTTGGTAACGGCGTGACTACTGTGGGTCAGGTTTTCCCTTATATTTTCTCTGAGAGCACCCCCGATGGAAAAACCCATTATCCCAACGGCAACACCGGACCGAACTACGACCCCACTCGCTTTGTCTCCAATGTCAGAATCAATACCGCCAATTTTGAGGTTTTCCTCAATGCCTTAAAGACCCAGGGAAATACCAAAATTCTTTCTAATCCCAAGCTCAGCGTTTTGAATGGCCAGCCAGCCATGATTACCGTGGGCAAGAGCATCACCTATGTGGATAAGGTCACCGTAGAAACCGATGATGAAACCGGCGACAAGACCTATACCCCCTCAACCGCCAGTATCCTTTCTGGAATCGGCATGGCCTTAACCGCCACCATTCTCAACAACAAAGAGATCATTCTCAACCTGGTGCCCATTACCTCCGAACTGGAGGGCGATGAGGTTCCTTATCTCACTTTTGGTGATGAAACACAGGTTGGCGTTCCTCGAGTGAGTGTTCGTGAATTAAGCACGACTGTTCGGGTGCAGGATGGCGAAATGCTGGTGATAGGCGGTCTTATCAGTGATGTCAATGATGACCAGGAAAATTTTGCGCCGGTTGTGGGTGAAATCCCTCTGGTCAAGTACCTTTTCGGTTATGAAGAAAAAATCAAAAATAAACGAG
>DYNG01000243.1 GCA_020721165.1 Desulfocapsa sulfexigens | reverse complement strand
CCCCCATAAAGACGATGACCTTGTTGGGACGGCCCTGAATCTTGAAGGCATGGGCAATGCCCACCGCCGTTGACAGGCCTTGGCCCAGATTGCCGGTATCCCACTCCACCCCAGGGACAATGCGTTCCACATGGCCGGGAAACCCGGAGCCGGTTCGGCGGAATCCGCCTAGAAAATCGTCCACCGTAAAATAGCCATATTCGGCCAAGGTCGAATAAACACCGGGGGAGATATGGCCCATGCTCACCACCACCCGATCCCGTTCCTCCCAGTCGGGATTTTTGGCATCGTGCCGGATACAGCCATAAGTGATCAGCAGCATATCCAGAGAGGAGAGCGAGCCGCCGGGATGACCGGAAGCCGCCAGGCTGGTGGAAAGGAGGATGTTGCTGGCACAGCGGATGCGCATCTCGCGCAAGGCCTGAAACTGCGGGCCGGATAATTCTGGTGCTTGCATATCGAGTTGCAGTGGCATATTGTTCTCCAATAATGGTATGATGAAAAGGACGAAAGACAAGAATTCGTGACAATGAATTGTCCAGAATACTCGGTTTAGAAAAAAATATCAGCGGTAAAAATAGAATTGTCCATGCTCCAGATTGCCCACCTGACCCTTGATTCCCCTTTTATTCTGGCTCCCCTGGCCGGATATACCGATCTGCCCTTTCGCCGCCTATGCCGTGAATTTGGGGCCGGGCTGGTGGTTTCCGAGATGATCAGTTGTCATGGTCTGGTCTATGGGTGTCGCCAGAAAAAAGGAAAACAACAGCGGCCAGCAGGCAGCGAGGTCTCGGGGCAGACCCCGACCTCGCCCCGGAACCAGACCCTGGCCCTGCTGGCTTCCCATCCGGCTGAACGGCCGCTGGCCTTGCAACTGTTCGGCGCCGATCCTGAAATCATGGGCCAGGCCGCCGCCCTGCTGACCGATTATCACCCGGATCTGATTGATATCAACATGGGATGCCCGGTCAAAAAAGTGACCAAAAAAGGGGCGGGGGCCGCCCTGATGCAGGAGCCGGAACTGGCTGAAACGATTATCAAACAAGTCATCGCAAACAGCCCGGTTCCGGTCACGGTCAAGACCCGAATCGGGGTGGACAGCGCGCACCTTTCCATTCTCGATTTTGCCCGAATGATTGAAGACACCGGCGCCGCCGCCATCACCATTCATGGCCGCACCTGGAGCCAGGGTTTTAGCGGAACCGCCAACTGGGAGATCATCGCGGCAGTCAAAGAAAGGCTCGCCATCCCGGTCATCGGCAATGGCGACATCATCTCCCAGGCGCACGGGTTGCAGATGATGCGCCAGACCGGTTGCGACGGCGTTATGATTGGGCGGGCAGCCCTGGGCAACCCCTGGGTCTTTTCGGCAGCGGGCAAGCCCCAACTCCTGGGGCCTCTGCTGGAGGGCGCCTTTCGCTACCTGGAGCTGGCGCGCCTCTTTCTGCCGGACTCCCATCTGCCCGGATATGTCAAAAATCATCTGGGCCGATACTTCAAGGGCCTGCCGGACAGCAGTCGTTACCGCCTCATGATCTATGCCTGTCAGACTCTGCCCCAACTTCATCAGGCCTTAACCCGGATGCGCGACGAAACAACCGGTGAACGACATGCCACCTGAATCCCCGCTTCAGTCCAACCCCATCCCCCTGGCCGAACGAATGCGGCCCTTGAATCTTGATGACTTTGCCGGTCAGGAAGGGATTATCGGCCCGGGCAAAATGCTCCGATCGGTCATGGAATCCGGCGCCATTCCTTCCTTTATTTTCTGGGGGCCGCCCGGCTCCGGCAAAACCACCCTTGCCCGCATCCTGGCCCTCTCCAGCCCCGCCCATTTTGTAACCGTTTCGGCGGTGCTGTCCGGGGTCAAGGAGGTCCGACAGGTTGTCGAAGAGGCCAGAAAAATGAGGGCGGACCAAGACCGAGGCACCATCTTTTTCATTGATGAAATTCACCGCTTCAACAAGAGCCAGCAGGACGCCTTTCTGCCCCACATTGAAGCCGGACTCTTCACCCTGATCGGCGCCACCACTGAAAACCCCTCCTTTCATGTGATTGCCCCTCTGCTTTCCCGCTGCCGGGTGGTCGTTCTCCATCCCTTGACGGCCCAGGATCTCCAGAACATTTTCCGCCGCGCCCTGACCGACCGGGAAAAGGGCCTGGGAGAACTCGAACTGACCCTGGCCGATACGACCCTGGCACACCTGGTCAATCTGGCCGACGGGGATGCCCGCCTGGGCCTGGGAACCCTGGAAATTGCCGCCACCCTGGCCCAGCGCCGTCTGCGCCACTCCCCGCGCGAACCGCGGATCATCACCAGCGATGACATCGCCGAGGCCGGACAACGCAAATCCCTCCGGTACGACAAAGACGGCGAGGAGCATTACAATCTCATTTCCGCCCTGCACAAATCCCTGCGCGATTCCGATCCCGATGGCGGCCTCTACTGGCTCTACCGGATGCTGGAGGCGGGCGAAGAGCCGCTTTATATCAGCCGCCGCCTGATCCGGTTTGCCTCGGAAGACATCGGCGTTGCCGATCCCCAGGCCCTGACCCAGGCCCTGGCCTGCCAGACCGCCTTTCAGACCCTGGGCCTGCCCGAAGGCGCCCTGGCCCTGGCTCAGGCGGTGGTCTATCTGGCCACGGCCCCCAAGAGCAATGCCCTCTACAGCGCCGAGGCCGCAGTCCGCCAGCACATCGCCGCCACCGGCGCCCTGCCCGTGCCCCTGCCCCTGCGCAATGCCCCCACCGGCCTGATGAAACAACTGGGCTATGGCAAAGAATATCAGTATGCCCACCATCAGGATCATGCCCTCGTCGAGCAGGAGCACCTGCCGCCCGAGCTGGCGGGCAGCAAATTTTACACCCCCACCTCTCGTGGATATGAGGCCATTATCAAGGATCGGCTCGATAAATGGCGTCAAATCCTGCAACAACGCAAAAAGGATCAGCAATGAACGAGTCTCGAACACCCTCCCCCCGCCCCGCCTCCACCGGAAATAAGTTCACCCGACGATG
>DYNG01000242.1 GCA_020721165.1 Desulfocapsa sulfexigens | reverse complement strand
CAGCCTATGTGCCTGTATTGACTGGCGAATGCCAAGCGATTGCAGGATTTAGGTATAAGTTTTTTCATTGAGAGGGCAGAGGAAAGAGCATGGCAAATATCATTGAAGGCAGTCTGAAAGCGGATGGCAAAAAATTCGCCATCATTGTGGCCCGATTTAATTCGTTTATTTCCGAGAAATTACTGGAAGGGGCCCTGGATACCCTGGTTCGTTCTGGCGCTCTGGAGGCAGATATTGTGGTGGTCCGGGTGCCCGGGGCCTTTGAGATTCCCCTTATTGCCAAGAAAATGGCGACTTCGCAGAAATATGATGCCATTATCTGTCTCGGTGTGGTCATTCGGGGGGCAACGCCCCATTTTGATGTGGTGGTGAATGAAGTCTCGAAGGGTTCGGCTCAGGTGGGACTGGAAACGGGGGTGCCGGTGCTCTTTGGGGTGCTGACGACCGAGACCATTGAGCAGGCCATTGAGCGCTCCGGCACCAAGGCTGGCAATAAAGGGGCCGAGGTGGCGGTGGCAGCCATTGAAATGGCGAATCTCCTGGTCAATTTGCAGTAACAGCGGGTATTAGCCAGAAAATGGGAATGCGACGAAAATCAAGAGAGACGGCCATGCAGTTTCTCTTTCAGGAGGAATTTTTGGCCCCGGATCTTCCAGGGCCGGAGGAGGTTGAACTTCGTTTTGCCCGCTTTTGCGACTATTATCCGGTGCCACCACAGGCCCATGCCTATGCCCTGGAACTGCTGGCGGGGGTAATGGGCCACCGGCAGCAGATTGACACCCTGCTTGCCGACAGCGCCAGTAACTGGCGCATGGAACGGATTGCCCTGCCCGACCGGAATCTGCTGCGGATCGCCGTATATGAGATGCTCTACAGCGCTGATGCGCCCGATCAGGTGGTGATTAATGAGGCGGTTGAGATTGCCAAACGCTACGGAACGGAGGATTCACCGGCCTTTATTAACGGGCTTCTTGATGCCGTCCGCCGGGTCCTGCGGAATGTCGTGGACGAAGAAGCAAAAGATTCAGAGCCATCGCTGGCAGACGATTGACGCATCCTTATGGGGCAAAAGGCACTCAATAGCGGGCCAGGTTTAAAACAGCAGGCTGTGGCCGTTTGCGGCATTTTTTTTTCCTGCTATCTCCTGCTCAGCCTCCTTTCGGCGGCGCTATCCACCGAGGGGAACTGGGGGGGGCAATTGGGAGCCCTGATTGCCCGTTTTCTGATTGGGTTCACCGGCGTGGGCGCATATTTCCTGGCCGTCCTGTTTTTATTCTGTTCCTTCCTTTTCTTCGGGCCGATTATGGCCCTGCATCGTTTGCCGCAGATTATCGCTGGCCTGACTGGTGTCCTTATTGCTCTCTGTGGCCTTCTGTCTTCCCTTTCCCTGCTCTCTCTTGCTCCCCTTGACACGGGAGGATTTCTGGGCGTCACGGTTTTCGGGCTACTGAAAACCGTGCTGGCCGGCCCTGGGGCTGTTCTTTTTTGCATTGTCCTCCTTATTCTTTCCTTGATGCTCTCCATCCGCTTGTCGCCATACGACCTGGTTTCGTTTGTCTGGCAGGCTGGACAGAGGCTGGTGGGTAATCGCAACCGGTCCCGGGTCGTGCAGGCAGCCGGACAGGCAAATACGCGAAGGGTGTCCAGCCTTTTGGTGCCAGAAGAGGAGTCACCCGCAGTCCAATTAGATGGCGCCGCCCTGGACTCAATTTCGCTGATGGCCAGCGGGGCGCCAGTGGTGAAGGAGTTGCAGCCGCCAGCCGAGGCTGGGTATGGCGAGGATGATTTTGCCTTGCGACCGGTTTGCCGAGGCCCGTGGACACTGCCTCCCATATCGCTGCTGGAAAAGCCGGAAATCGCCATCTCGAAGGTAGATAAAGAAGAATATTATGCCATCTCCAAGAAGCTGGAAGAAAAACTGGGGCATTTTGGGGTTTCCGGCAAGGTGGTGGGAATTTCTCCGGGCCCGGTGGTGACGACCTACGAATATGCGCCGGCGGCCGGGATTAAAATCAATAAAATCGTTTCCCTGGCCGATGATCTGGCCCTGGGCCTCAAGGCCCCGTCAGTGCGGGTGGTGGGATCAGTGCCCGGCAAGGCGGCCCTTGGCATCGAAATTCCCAACAAAGACCGGCAGGTTGTCTATATTCGTGATCTGTTGACAACGGAGGCGTACTGCTCGTCTCAAGCCAAGCTCTCGATTGCGCTGGGCCTTGATGTCGTCGGCAATCCGGTTATTGCCAATCTGGCCAAAATGCCCCATCTGCTTATTGCTGGAGCTACCGGCGCCGGGAAGAGCGTGGCGATCAATACCATCATCTCGTCCATCCTGTTTAACGCGACCCCAGATGAGGTGCGGATGTTGATGATTGACCCCAAGCGCATCGAACTGTCCGGGTATGAAGGGATTCCCCATCTTTTGCATCCGGTGGTGGTGGATCCGAAACTGGCGTCGCGGGCCTTGCAATGGGCCGTGCGGGAAATGGAGCGGCGCTACCGCTTGCTGGAGGAGGCCAAGGTCAAAAATTTTGACTCGTATAATCAGCATAGCGCGGAAAAACTTCCCTATATTGTCATTGTTGTGGATGAACTGGCGGATCTGATGATGACGGCGGCCAAGGATGTGGAGGCTTCCATTGCCCGTCTGGCCCAGATGGCCAGGGCGGCGGGGATGCATTTGATCCTGGCCACCCAGCGCCCATCGGTGGATGTCTTGACCGGTCTGATCAAGGCCAATTTTCCCCCCCGCATTTCCTTTAAGGTAGCCTCCAAAATAGATTCGCGCACCATTCTTGATGCTTCTGGGGCCGAGCATTTGCTGGGGGCGGGTGACATGCTCTACCTTCCATCCGGAAGAGGCGTGCAACGGGTGCATGGCGCCTATATTTCTGAGAGCGAAACGGCTCAAATTGTTGATTTTCTCAAGGAGCAGGGCAAGGCCTCCTATGATGATTCGGTGGTGGCTGAGGTGGAGGACGAGGAAGCAGGTGAAGAGCAGGGCGATGAAAATTATGATGATA
>DYNG01000241.1 GCA_020721165.1 Desulfocapsa sulfexigens | reverse complement strand
CTCCACATGACTGGTCGAGATGGTATAGAGCACCGCTTCAAACAGGGAACAGCATGACGAAGTAAAGGGGGACAGGGTAACGGCGGTAATAAAGGTGGAAAGCACTTTCTCCTCCTAAAAGGCCAATGGCAAAAACGGTGTTTGCGCAAACAGAAACGGGCTGATTGGCGGCAGAGTGGTATTTTTGCGCCTGGCCGCTTAACATTCCATATTTTTTGTATTATAGCATATACTCTTAGAGAAGGGGATTGTTCAATGAGAAAGAAATGAGATGAACGACCCTTTATGCCGTTCACGATATGTCGTCATAGGAATTATTTGTTGACAACGGGTTTCGTTCCTGGTGTCGAGGGCGATGAAAGAACAGGAACAGAGGAGTAGAGATGCAGATAGCAATCAGGTCGGAGGCGCTGGAGAAACTGCGGGGTGATCTGGCCGTTTATGGTCTTGCCCAGGCGGTCAACGGAGATTTCAGATGTGACAATAAAGCGATCGCAGAATTCTTGCGGGATTGCGGGGTATTGAGCGAGTTCAGCGGCAAAAAAGGGGAAAGCCTGCTGCTCTATCCGCCGTTGAAAAAAAAGGGGTCGTCGGGTAGCAGCGGATTCCTGAGTCAGCGCCTGTTGTTGGTCGGATTGGGGAAAATGAATGACTTGGCCAACAGTGATGAGTTGCGCGAGCTGTGCCGACAGACCGGTGGCATTGTCGCGCAACAGGCGACCCGGGTGAAGGCTGGGCGGGTGGTGATTGGACTGCCAACGGCGCCGGGCCTGTCCGCGCCGGAGGTGATTGAGTCCGTGACCGAAGGGGCGCTGCTGGGGGATTACCGGTTTGCCAAATACAAGAAAAATGATCCCGAGAATGAGGCCTATCAAGGAATGGCCGAGCTCATTTTTTCGGTGCCAGAGCTAAGGGCTGATCTGGAAAAAGGAATGCGAGCTGGTCAGGTGGCGGCCTTTGCCGCACGGTCGGCCCGGGATATGGTCAATGAGCCCGGCAATGGCTGGACGCCCTCTCATTTTGCGGAGCATGGCCGGATGCTGGCTGAAAAATACGGGTTTGCCTATACGGCGCTGAACAAGGCCGATATGCAACGGCTGGGCATGGGCGGGATTCTGGCCGTCAATCAGGGTTCGGTCGAGCCGCCCCAGATGGTCATTCTTGAATATCGGCCTGCCCATCCGGTCGCCACCCTTTTGCTGGTGGGGAAGGGTTTGACCTTTGATTCCGGCGGTATCAGCCTGAAACCGGCGGCGGGCATGGAGGAGATGAAATATGATATGGCTGGGGGGGCAGCCGTTATGGGTCTCATGGAGGCCGTGGGTGAAGAACGGCCTGATCTGCGGATCATTGCCATGGTCCCGGCCACCGACAATATGAGTGGAGGCGCCGCCGTTAAACCCGGCGATATCATCACCCACTATAATGGCCTGAGCTCCGAAATCGTCAACACCGATGCCGAGGGCCGGTTGATTCTGGCCGATGCCCTGGCCTATGGCATTGAGCAATTCACCCCCGATTTCGTGGTTGATCTGGCCACCCTGACCGGCGCCGTGATTGTCGGTCTGGGGCACCATCGCACCGGCCTGCTGGCCACCGATGACGATTTGGCAAACCGTCTGCTGGCGGCGGGAGAACGAAGCGGCGAACCGTTATGGCGTCTGCCTCTGGGGCCGGAGTACAGCAAACAGATTGAATCAACGGTCGCGGACATGAAAAACACGGGCGGTAAATCCGCCGGAACCATCACCGCCGCCGCCTATCTGCAAAAATTTGTCGGAGACACCCCCTGGGCCCATCTTGATATTGCCGGCACCGCCTGGGAGTTCACCGAAAAAAGTTATATCCCCAAAGGGCCTTCTGGCATTGGGGTGCGCACCCTGCTGGAACTGGTGCGGGGCTGGAACAAAGAGGGAAAAAAAGGGCGTAAACGACAAGACAATCAGGAGAAGAGGAAAAAATGAAACGACCTGTGGGAGTAACCGTTATCCGTCAGATTCTCGACAGTCAACACATGCATCGGCAGGCCACCGGTGATCTTTCCGGTCTGCTGACCGAGTTGATTGTCGCCGGCAAGATCATCTCCGCCGAGGTGAACATGGCCGGACTGGCCGATGTCATTGGTGTCTCGGGCAAGACCAATATCCAGGGCGAAGAGGTGCAGAAGCTGGATGAATTTGCCAACAACACCATCAAGCGGAGAATGGCGCGCAGCGGCTATATCTGCGTTATGACTTCAGAGGAAGACGACGATATCATTCCGGTGCGGGAGGGGTATGAGGGCAAATATTCTCTGGCCTTTGACCCCATGGACGGTTCTTCCAATATTGATGTCAATGTCAGCATCGGCACCATTTTTTCAATCCATCGTCGTGTAACCCAGAGCGGGCAAGGGACGCAGGATGATCTCCTGCAACCGGGCGCCTCATTGGTGGCCGCTGGCTATATCATCTACGGCTCATCCACGATGCTGGTCTATTCCACCGGTGATGGGGTGCATGGCTTCACCCTTGACCCCAGCGTGGGCGAGTTTTTTCTTTCGCACCCCGATATCCGTATTCCGGAAAAAAGCAAATACTTTTCGGTCAATGAAGGCAATTATCACTACTGGCGACCGGAGATACAAAAATTTGTTAATTATCTCAAGGAGGTAGATGCAGATTCGGGCCGTCCCTACAGTTCCCGATATATCGGTTCCCTGGTGGCTGATTTTCACCGCAACCTCATTACCGGTGGTGTTTTCCTCTATCCCAGCGATTGTCGGAACCCGGCGAAACCCAAAGGGAAACTGCGCCTGCTCTATGAGGCGCAGCCTCTGGCCTTTCTGGTCGAACAGGCCGGTGGCCGGGCCCTCAACGACAACGGCCAGCGGATTCTCGATATCCAGCCAACCCAGCTCCATGAACGGGTGTCGCTGATTATCGGCAGCAAGGGAGATGTGGATATGGTCGAAGGCTTTTTGCGGGGCTGAGGAGAGAACACAGTTCCGAGAAAAAAGCGGTGGCTCGGGGCAAACCAGAATCTGTGGTC
>DYNG01000240.1 GCA_020721165.1 Desulfocapsa sulfexigens | reverse complement strand
GCGCTTGGAAGGAAAATATCCACATAAGGCAGAGTATTTTCCAGTATGGTGCGCCAGTCCACCTTTCCGCTGGCTGAATGAGGATCAGGCAAAGCCATATCAAGCGATGTGGTCACTCCAAGCTGCTTAACTCTGCGGAATATTTCCACCAACTCACGCCCTCCATTTTCATAGAGGCGCCTCATTAGTGGTGGATAGCCCAAGTGGAAGATGTTGGCTGTTGCAACAATATCATAACGAACATCGTCAGCGCAAAAGGTGTTGTTGGCTGCAGGATCATGTAGGAACATGCGGTCAAAGCCGGGAGGGCTGAGAGCAATCGTGTACGAGGTAGTATCACCGGGGACTACAATCAATGCCTCTTTCACACTTTTTCGTGCCAGCATAAGCTGCACTAACTCCCCAAAAGTATCCTTGCCTACCTTTCCCATTAAAGCAGCAGGTATTCCAAGAAGATTGAGCGCCAACCCAGTATTCGAGACTGGACCGCCGGTGCTCAAGGTGGCCGGACCAATTTCCGCTAATTTCCCAGGAGAGAAAAATCGGTCACCAGTCACCGTTCCCTGACTCAAATCCGGGATGATATCCAAGCAAAGATGTCCAGCCACTACAACCTGGGGATTTACAACCACAAAATACTCCTATGAGTCGTTTCGCTTTTATTACTCCCAGACCAAAGTAACGGTCAGGGTTGTAAAATAACCAATCATCATCATTGGTCGTCGCCCGTTCTTCCTGCAACCAGCTGTCTTCGTCCAGGTCCTAAATGCGGCTGCAATGGTGTGTCGAGCAATCAATTAAAGGTCAAAAACAAGTTCTTATTCTTTGACGGCACCAGTCATCGCACCACTGGCTACATAGCGCTGCGAGATCATGAAGATGATCGCAACGGGCAGGGCTAGTAAAAGAACCAGCAAGGCGCCTTCCGGTCGGTGCAAGGGGATACTGGAAGGGACGCCCATACGAAAGGCATTGGTCGAGATCGAGATGTGCTGGACACCCATTGGAAGGTTAAAGTATTTTGGACTACTTAAGACCAATGACGGCCAGTAATAATTATTCCACAAGCCTGTGAAAAGAAGGAATGTCAACAACCCCAGGAGAGTACGCGAAAGAGGCAAACCAATATACCAAAATAATTGAAATTCCGAACAGCCGTCGACCCGTGCTGCATCGAGTACTTCTGTCGGAATGTTACTGGCAAAGAAAATGTAGCACAAATACACCCCAAAAGGATAAAATGCTGCAGGCAGGATTACTGCCCAAGGTGAATTGATCAGCTTTAGTAGGTTCATTTCCAAAAACATGGGCAGGGTCAATGCCGCTCCTGGCATGATCATCAAGATCATCGTCAGCCACAGGATCGTCTTTCGCCCAGTAAATCGTCCAAAAGCCAGACCAAATCCGGCTGGCAAAGAGAATGCCAGCGCCAAAATGACTGAAGCTAGAGTATAAAAACCCGTATTCGCTGTCCATCTCAGAAAATCGTCACCGAAATACTTGATCAGAGTGCCAAAAGCCTGTCTCAAGTTTTCAACCGAACCGAAAGCCAGAGGGGAAAGCGTAATGAGTTCTGAATTCGATTTGGATGGAGCCAGCAGCAACCATATCAGTGGCAATCCGAAGAATAACGCGGTCGCTATCAATGCACCAAGGCGCAGTACATACCCAACCGAGCCAGTTTCGGCAACCACAGAGCGTGGCCATAATCTTTCCTTCCATACAGTCATAGTGTTCGACAATCTGCCTCTTTTCAAACTCATTGTGTTACTCCTTCCCATGACGAACCTGCTCTAATTGCGCTCGATGTCATAGAGGCCTGTTTTCGTGATCACGAAATAAGCGCAAATCAGTCCAATGGCCATCATCAACAACGACAAGGCTGAGGCAGCCCCAAAATTACCTCTATCGAAGGCAAACCAGACAGCTACTTGGTTTGGCGCCCAATAGCTGGAGGGTGCAAACCAAACCCCACCTGCGACAGACGGTTCAGTATAGAGTTGGACATTGCCTGCAAAAGCCAGTATGACAAAATACCCAATGAGCGGGCGCAGGGAAGGAAGCTTGATGTAAATTGCCTTCTGCCAGGCATTGCATCCATCAACTGTTGCTGCATCTAAAACATCTTGCGAGACACCACTGAGCGCGCCGATGAATATGGCGATCCAGGTGCCAGCTCCCAGATAAAAACCCAGAAATGCAAATATAATAAACAAGTTTTTTGCTTGCACTATGGATCGCAGGTCCGGTCCCAACAATCGCATCACAGAGCCGAACACGCTGACTTGGGGATCGAGGATAAAGGTAAACAGGAGAACCGCACCCACACCCGACAGAGCACCGGGTAAAAAATAGACCGTCCGCAACATACCGGTCGATCGGTCTTGCCGGACATCCAGCAGCAATGCTATCACCAGCACTCCAATCAACCCTGATGAGACCGCTACTATCGAGTATTGAGCGATATTTGTAAACGATTCAATAAACTTAAAATGAGTATAAGCCTCAATGAAATTGTCGAACCCTGCTGTAAAGAATTGGGGAATACCCATCTCAAATTTAGCAAAGCTAAGCAATATGGCATAGACCGTCGGCCCCAGACTGAACATCAGCATTGCAATCAGGTAAGGCAACAGAAACAAATACCAAATCCATTGATGTGGTTTATTCCCTTCACGGCGCATCATAAATAACCGGGGTTTGGATTTTAAAGCGTTACCCTCGTCTCGAACCGCCATCCTTGACCTCCACTCCTCAAGAGCATTGTTCGGGAGGAGGGCGCCACTATTTGCGCTCTCCTCCCAGGTCTATATTTATTGCAATCTGCTATTTAGTGGTCTCAACTAGATAAGCAGCTGCTTCTGCCTCCTGGACCATTCTCTCTTGCAGCGCTGGCAAGAGTTCTTCAATGGTCTTGCCTTGCAAGAGGCCTTCGTTGATGATTTCCTCCCATACTCCTCCTATCGCAACACTGTAGCGTACAGGCTCATTCCACAGAGGATCCATTACTTTCCCTGCTCCCTGTAGTAC
>DYNG01000239.1 GCA_020721165.1 Desulfocapsa sulfexigens | reverse complement strand
GTCAATGCCGCCTCATACTCGTGCGCCAGACTGATGGCATAATGGGCCGCCTTTTTGGCGGTTACAGAAAGATCGGTCGCATAGAGGATCTTTTTAAACAGGGGAGCGCTCATATATAACCTCCAATGGGATCATGGGGAAAGATCTCCCCAACAGTGTGATAGGGTTGAAAACACGGTTCTCGTTCATGGGTTTACCGCCATTATTTTCCAGCGGGAGCCGGCCCGAAAAAAACATCCGTGAATTTGACATACCATGCCGCCGCCTGGACCTGGATAATATAGGAAACAGCAATGACCAGAGCGGCATCTGCTCCCTGGGCGCCAAAGGCATTGATGGAAAGGGCCAGGGCAATGGACAGGTTGCGCATGACTGTCCCATAAACCAGGGCAATGGCGTCGCCACGGGCAAAGAGAATGCGACCCAGCAGGGTGCCGATAATAAAATTGACAGAATACAGAATCAACAGGGGTTGCAGTATCTGTACGAGTATTGCCGGGTTTTGTGACAACTGCTGGGCCTTCAGGGCAATGGCAACAAAGACAATGCCGAGAACGCCTATGGTTGATAGAGAAGGAAAACGGGGCGCCCATATTTCTTTGAAGGTTTTCTGCCCATACTTTTTAAGGAAAAAGGAGCGTGTGAGATAGCCAAGTAGCATGGGGATAAAGACAATATAGCCAATCTGCCTGATAACCATGAGGATGTCCATATCCACCTTGGCCCCCATCAGCGCCTTGACATACAGCGGGGTCACCAAGGCGCCAAGGGTTAAGCCGATGACGGTCATGTTAATGGCCGCGCCGATATTGCCCTTGGCAAAACCGGTCCAGGAGATGGTCATGCCGCTGGTTGGCAACAAGGATGCCAAAAGAAGGC
Organism: Desulfocapsa sulfexigens; assembly: GCA_020721165.1. Taxonomy (GTDB): domain Bacteria; phylum Desulfobacterota; class Desulfobulbia; order Desulfobulbales; family Desulfocapsaceae; genus UBA2270. The sequence continues at coordinate 2,164 of DYNG01000239.1, read as the reverse complement.
CAAGAGCCATGTAATGGTTGTCACGAAAAAAATACATGCCAAGCCCATAGGCAAGAAAAGGGACGACCCCAAAGTTGATAACGATGGTCAGCGCCTGTAGCTTAACATTCTTGATACCCTCCTTGAGGGCCTGAATATTCAGGGTCACCATCATTGGATAGACCATGAGGAAGGTCAGGGGCATGATAAGTGATTTTAACGAATTGACCGTCCCCTGATTGACACTTTTACCAAAGAAGAAACCAGCAAGCATCATCAGCGGAATGGCCCAGAACAGCTTTTTATTGATTGCAAGAAGAAATTTCCACATGAAAAACCTCTTATGGTGCCTAAGAAACTCGTTTCTTGTTTCTTGAAACGAATTTCGTGAAGGTAATTATCCCGTTTATCGGGGCTGGAAAGAATTCAATGGGGTTGGCGATAAACACCCACCGTGAACCTCTATGCTGGCAAGACAGGCATGTGGGCAAGACGGCGAGCCCTTTTCAGCGCGAAAAGAATTGGCTTTCGATGTGCACGAAAACGGCTTGCCGCCAGCGCCGCCTGTCGGTTTGTATTGACAGACAAGTGGCCCAAGATTACCCCGGATTTGGCCAAGATCTTATTTGGCCTCATCAATCATGGACTTGATTTTGGCAAAGGTCTCGGCCAGAGATTCCGGGAATTTGGCATCACCGGATACCATTTCGGCAATATCGGCGGCACTGTAACTCATATAGCGGATTTGGGTTTTTCCGTCTTTGGAAAAAGCCATCACAAATTTGGGCATGAGAATGGATCGTTCAGGGTTGGCAGTCAGGCTTTTATCGGCCTTGGTGGGCTTGCAGACCTGCATCATATGCAGGTCAAAATCATCGGACACCTCGCCACCGTGGGCGCGAAAGGTGGTTTGCATGTTCATGGTCGTGTCATTGTTAATGACAAAGGCATACTTTTCGCACACAGCCTTAAAATCAGCGGCAAATTGGGCGACACTCTTGTTGCTTTCGGCCTGGTACAGATTTTCATTTCTGTTCATGATGGTTCTCCTTTGAAGATGGTTGAGAGGTCGTTCTCTATTATCTTGCCAGTACAAAGACAATCCCTTGTACCGGATTTTTTTGAAGGTGCTCATGCTCATTTCCAACTAATGAACATATGCACGAGTAAACCGTCTTGCTCATTCTGTCAAGTAAAATGCACTTATCGAGTGAACAAATCGTGACATCAAAAACAATATCAGGTAAGTTTTTAAAAGGATTTTCAGCTTCTTTCTCTCTTCTTTCTTTATTCCACTTATGGGCCGTCAACTTTTCCTCATCTGTCGGGCGTTGTTACTGGGTTTTTTATTCCTGGTAAGCGCCCCGGCCTTTGCTTCTGACTCCCAGAATCATGGCCCCCATTTTTCTGACTTGATTATCACTACCTCCAAGACCCAACTTCTCCTCTTTGGCCAAGTCAATAACGGGATCAGCGAAGAGATGCGGCAAGGTCTGCCTAATGGCATCCCCATGCAATTCTCTTTTATGGTTGAATTGAATAAAATAGAACAGAACTGGCCGGACCTGCAACTGGTTGCCCTACAGTTTCAGCATGTTCTCAGTTATGATACCCTCCAGGAAAATTATCGCCTGGAGTGTAGCGAGAAAAAAAAGAAGGTTGAGGTGTTTGCCGACCTTGAGGCGGCGATCAAGGCGATCAATGAGATCAATGGCCTGGCGGTCATTGACTTGTCCCAGCTTGTCCCTGACAGCTCCTACCAATTGCGGGTCAAGGCTAATTTATATACCAACAATCTGCCCATGAATCTTGATTCGATCCTCCCTTTTGCTTCCTGGTGGGATGTGGAGACCGATTGGCATACCATCGAGTTTACCTATTAAGGGTGGCGCTTCATGCAACGAATCTTTCGCCCACAGTCTTCGATCTGCCTCGGTGGTCCTGACAGAAGAAGCATGGTGGTGTTGAGTCATTGTGATGGCTAAGATTGCCAGAGATGAGGCCGCCTCCGCCGTGCCCCCAGCGACGATTCTTGCAGAGCAGCGGGAGCTGAATATCGTCCAGCGAAAGCAGAAGAAACGGTTCATCCGCATCGTTATTCTGCTGTGCCTCTGCCTGCTCCCCATCTTTGCCTGGCTGGAAAAGAGTCTAGTTGGCAGCGCGGTTGGTTTGCCCCTGAGCAAGA
>DYNG01000011.1 GCA_020721165.1 Desulfocapsa sulfexigens | reverse complement strand
AAAGAAGGCCCGACTTTCACATTGCCTAAAACTTTAAACCGCGGAATGCGTATAATACGCACATTCGGGATATCAACATCCCGTCCTTCGCCATAGGTGAGAAGATCTATTTCCAGGCCCAGTTCAGAGCTGATAAGTGTACGATAATAGACGCTAAACGGAGTTCCACGGGGAGTGAAAAAAGGATGGGGGGCAATCACTAAGGCTTTCATTTTTTATTTTTTACTTGATTTTCGGCTTCGTTTCACTAATTGCATGGCGAATTGATTCTTGAAAAAAATAGCCGTTGATTCCAAGGTGCCATAGGTTTCAAATTGTTGAGATGAGTTCACGATGTGCCCATACAGACTAGTAAATGGCTTCTCACGGTCTAAGGCTCCCTCTATGCAAAAACCAAAGCTCCCGGGCTTGACAGCCTCATTTGCAAAGGGTAACGGATCACTTCCCGGTAAATTGAACGAGTGATGATCTGCGCCGTTATTGAAGATTTCCGATTTTCTCCACAACCAGGGCCGATTCCCATTATCCCCTAAATAGCAGGCATACTTGCCCGCATTTACCAGGCCTTGGACTATTTTTTTTCTTTTACCCAGCCACTTCCCTGGCCCCCAAGGAAGAATAGGAATAGCATGAGCCCTCACAGCATACGCAATCACTGCATCAATGGGTTCCCCATCATCAATATCTTCATTCAACCCCACAGCTAACACTTCCACTTTATCCCTTGTCACTATCTGGCGACCAGCCACAACAATGATTTCAAACCCGGCGTTGTCCTGAAGCATTAAGGTGTTTTGTTCAGCCGTTGTGTGAATACCCCAATCCCCGATCTTTTCCTGGTTGATGGCCTTTCTGCTCAATTCTCCATAGACACTCATCCCATGAGATTCTGTAAAACAGAGGACGCATTGAAAGGATGTCTCCAGGTGTTGCCTGGCAATAGAACAAAAATTGTTTCTGGCGGAATCAAAGAAAACTTCGGCAGGAAAACAAGGATGAAAGTGAATATGGGCATCAATGAAAGTTAACATAAAAGACCTTGGGCAATAACCTTCACACGGCTCTCGCGCCGGTTACTATTAGGCACAACGGTGTTTTCAACGGAACCGACTGGTATTGAAAAAAATCTAAAAACATTTTTTCCGATGTCATACCATTTAAAGACCTACAAAATCAAGCACTACTCTCCATTTTGAGGCCACTCATCCCTCTACAAATGAAGCCAACCATGCTCAACATACCAGCGAGCTGTCTCAATAATCCCCTCTTTATTCTCATGTCGAGGGCGATACCCAAGGACATTTTTCATCTTGCTGACATCAAAACTTCTATCTTTTGCATAAAAAGCCGCCCTTCTTCGATAGATAGGTGGTTCAATATGCAGAGGGCGACAAATCATCTCACAGAGATCACCAGCCCAATAAAAGGGGCCTATCGGCAAACGCAACACCCTCATTTTTTTTCCAAAAGAATCAGCCACAACATAACCAATATCGGCAATACCGATAGACTCTTCAGCACCACAGATAAAGGTCTCGCCATCCGCACGGGGATGGGTGGCAGCAACAAGAAGGCAATTAGTTAAATCATCAACATGTATCAGATGATAGAGGCACTTCCCGTCTCCCAGCAATGGAAAGAAAGGCTTCAGTGCCATCTTGAAAAGCTTCAAAAGACGACGATCGCCAGGCCCATAAATAGCGGCGGGCCTGATGATAGTGTATGACAACCCTGTCTGGGCGGCAAACCCGTTCAACCACAATTCCGCTTCCAGTTTAGTCCGCTGATAATCGTCTCCGGGGCTAAAGGGATATTCTTCTGTTGCCGGGGGCGTCTCGATGTGCCCATGCACCCCTACCGTTGACACATGGACATATCGTTTAAAAGAAGGCTGTTTCAGCGCCTCTTGAACTATCAACTGCGTACTTCTCACATGGACATTCCAATAGTCCTTCTCTGTACTTTTGGCCTCCCTGAAAGCCGCCGCCAGATGGAACACATATTCCTGCCCGGCAACGGCATCAGCAATAACCTCATCATTAAAAACATCACCTCTGATCCAACGAATATCAAGACCATCGAAGGGTGTTATATTAGAAGTTTTTCGTGCTAATGCACTCACCCTCAGACCAGCGGCGACAAGCTTCTTTGTCAAATCAATCCCGGCAAAACCCGTTGCTCCGGTGACCAACACTGGTGTTCCAAGCGGAATCGCCAACATTTTTCCATCAACCATAAAACTCATTTCCAAATTCAAAATAATTTCAATATGTTAAAGATCGTCAACATATTCCCAACGACATGACATCCAGTTTGACACGATAGCCTTGCCACTCTGCCTTATGCGCTGATTTAACTACGGTACTCATCGAGGTCGCCACCCTTTTCATTATAAAACACTCCCATAAAAATCTTGCAACGGAAATCCATTCTAAGTTATAGTCATAATCCATCACGCTGAGGACAGACCGTATTGATCCGACCTTACAATAACTTTTATGTGAACGATGAAGACTTCATCCGGAAAGCAGTTGACAGTTTTCGCTCTTCGTTGTGCGCAGAAACTCATCAGCATTGCTCCTTTCCTCCATTAACACGACAATACTTGCAAGCCAAATACCGCAGTAACCCTTTGCTTATCCAGTTTTATTTTTGTAAATTCGCAATAAATGGCAATTCAATTCGTGAACAAAAATATACCCCAGCCATTTTCACCTTTTCCAGAAACAGCAGACATCGAAACCGCATCCGATGACTATGCCGCCCGTTTTTCCGGGGCGGTTGGCAGCTATTTCCTGGATGTACAGGCCCAATTAGTACTGGATCTGTTGAAGGATCTTCCCCAGGCATCAATATTGGATGTTGGCGGTGGCCACGCGCAATTAACCATGCCCCTTGTCAATGCTGGCTATACGGTGACAGTTACAGGCAGTGCTGATATCTGTCGGGCACGCTTAGATCGTTGTTGTGATGCAAGTCGTTTTCGCTACTTGACATGCGACAGCTTAAATCTCCCTTTTGAGGACAATCAATTTGATGTGGTGCTGGCCTTCCGTCTTTTACCACACACTCAGCAATGGCAAAGGCTACTCCAAGAGATGTGCCGTGTCGCGAAAAAAGCCATTATCCTTGATTACCCTGACAAGAGAAGCGCCAACATCCTCTATAACCTTCTCTTTACAATGAAGAAAAACATAGAGGGAAATACAAGAACTTACACTGTTTTCTCCCGAAGAGAATTAAAAGATGTGCTGAAGGCTCATCATTTTGGCGCCCCGGAGTTCCAACCAGAATTTTTCATACCGATGGTCATTCATCGGAAACTTAAAACGCCTACGCTCTCCCGAGTACTTGAATTTTTTTTCCACTACACGGGTTTGACAAAACTGTTTGGCTCCCCCATCATCTTACGCAGCGACTCAAAGCTGTAATCCGGCACCTTTAAAGGAAAAACTTATTTTGAAAATCCTGCTTATTGCCCCCCAGCCCTTTTATCAAGACCGAGGGACACCCATTGCCGTACGCCTCCTTGCTCAAACACTTGGCGAACAAGGGCATGACATACACCTCCTGGTTTTTCATGAGGGGGAGGAGATCTCTATGCCCAATGTAACTCTGCATCGGAGCTTTCCACTTCCTGGAATATCCAATATTATGCCAGGGCTGACTTGGAAAAAGATCTTCTGTGACTTCTTTCTCTTTCTCAAGTCTATCCAGCTCATTCGTACCCAGAAATTTGAGTTCATCCATGCCGTGGAAGAAGCGGTCTTTATGGCCGTTATAATAAAGAAATTTACTAAAATACCATATATTTACGACATGGACTCCTGCATGTCCCTGCAAGTTGTTGACAAATTTCCTCTTTTACGATGGCTACGAAGCGCAATGGAGTGGCTGGAGAAGAAAGCGGTGAGAAACAGCAGTGGCGTTATCGCTGTTTGTCAGGCACTTGCCGAGACGGCTCAAGGATTCGCACCGAACAAACTCGTTGCCAAGATTGAGGACATCACCTTGCTTACAAACAGTGAAGAGGGAGATGACTCTTTACGGGAGAGACTGGGAATTACAGGGTTGATCCTTATGTACATAGGAAATCTTGAAAAATATCAGGGAATTGATCTTTTAATAGAGAGCTTTCAAGAGGCCTTGAGCAAAAAAGCGAACCTCAATCTGGTCATCATTGGTGGCAGCAAAGAGGACATCCTTTTCTACCAACAACGAACTGAGCAACTTGGAATAGGCAAAAATGTCTTTTTCTGTGGACAGCGCCCGGTTCATATGCTCGGCTATTACCTGGGCCAAGCCGATATCCTGGTTTCCCCCAGGACCCAAGGGAACAATACCCCCATGAAAATTTATTCCTATCTCGATTCCGGAAAACCCGTTCTCGCGACTCGACTCCCAACCCACACCCAGGTTTTAGATGACTCCATAGCCTTTCTGGTAGAGCCGGAGATACAAGAGATGGCAACCGGGATTGCTTTCCTTGCCGGGAACGCGTCTCGCTGCCATGAATTGGGCCTGAGCGCTAAAAAGCGAGTCATGAGGGAGTATTCCCTTTCTGCATTTAGAAGGAAAATAGCCTCGTTTTATAACAACCTCTCAAGTCAAATCACCAAGAATGGCGACAGGTGCAAGATGTTTGTCATAAGTTTCGAACTATCTGAATTGGAGTGTTTTACTGATCTTCTGTGGCTTCTCTAATCGAAAAACTGAAAGATTCCCCGCCAACTCAAGGGGCCAGAGGGATATTTCGCCACCCCCCCAGACCGGTAAACTCTCTGGCGGCAAAGCACCAAATCAGCACTTTTTTACCCTCTAAATAGCTTCCATCCTGTTTGGAACGCTGAAATAATTGAACACGGGCGGGAGTAACCCCAGAGCCACGAACTCCAAGGAGATCAACGGGAAAACCAAGCTGGGCTGAAATATGATCAAAAAGGCCAGCACCCGTGGCGTAGAGGTCGCTCCCGCTATTAAACACCAAGGTATGACTATCCCCCAACAAGATCACGGGGCTCTTCGGATCACTGGCAAGCGCCTGGCCGCTTTTTTTGTCCCGCACTATCACAAGGTCAATTTCCTCTACTAAATCCTGTTTTCCGGCCATTCGAGCAAGATCGCCGTTGATACTTATTTTCTGCGGAGAAAACCCAAATTCTCCTTTAGGGACAGTTGAATACCATTTTTCTTTTTTGACCATGTTGGTCGCAGCTTCGGCGAAAAGGGCCAGCCCTTGACCCGAAAAATGTGTGTCCGTTTGGCAGTAGACCTTGCTGCTATCACGGCTTTTCAAAAGATCAGGCAACAGATCAATGACCTGCACACCACTGGCCGACAGGAGCGCATAAAACTCTTTATATAAAGCCAGTTCTGCCGTTGCCGCTGCCCGGTCAATGCCATCAGCAATCTTGTCAGGATAGACCAACGCTTTAGGCGGAACCGGCATAAGATAGAGGGTTATCCCTTTATCTTTAAGCAATTGATTGTATTCGACAATGGCTGGAACAGGATCAGCGTACTCTTTGTTTTTCGATAGGGAAGCCGTTGCGGCATCCTTCCCCCAGAATTTGCCGGCGGCCAGGTGGGCCAGTTCTTCCTTCAGAAACAACCAGCCATCCACCCCGGACACCTCGGCACCCTTGCTCTTTGCCACCAAATCATTGCAGGCCTCCCGAAAAGAAGTACCGGCAAAAAGAGAGGTGGCCACAAGAGCGAGCGTACAAGTTATAATAAAAAATATCCGTCTATTCATTGGTTAATTCCCCCCAATTCGGTGATTCTAACTCTATCATCTCATCATCAAGCGAGCTCCGGCGATAACTGCCATACTCACCCTCAACCTCCTGCCAGGAGACCAGGGACAAAGATATCGTATCACCTGCACGCAAAGCAGACATCTCTGTCAACTGATTATCCCGCATCCCCCAACCATAAACCAGGGCTTGCCCTTTTTCCAGGGCCTTCCCCGCAACTTGCAGGTCAACAAGATGCAGGGTCAGAATATTATCTCTATAAGGCCCGCTCCCCGGCTCTGGAGATCGGGAGATCTCAGAAATCACCCCGGTGACCGCGATCTTTGCGCCAGGCGGTGTAACATGAAAAGCAGTACTGCCAGAGGGTTCCGCGAACGACAAGTCTATCAACTTCCAGTTTCCCTGGGAGAGTTCACGATCGGCAAATTGCCAGACGACCAGTTTTTTGGATGACAAGCGATCCCGACCTCGCCGCATCTCACCGGCCAGGATTTCTCGGCTAATGTACGCGCCACTGTCATTCCTGGCAAGCAAATCAAGGGGCCGTTGCAGCGAATAACTGAGATGTTCAGCAAATCCGGCGCCAGCTCCCCAGCCAAGACTATTGACGGAGTAAATATTGGTAAAAGAATCACCGAGCAACAAGATCTCGGCGTTACGGTACGGCTGCCAGAATTCCCGCTGGGGAGTTGTCACCTGTCGTATCTCAACCTTTTGCTCAGGATAACGCTGCACCGTATCAGGAAGAATCAACATTTTGCCAATATCACCAAGCCCTGCGATATGCTTCGGATGCAGTTGAAGAAGCGTAGTTTCCTCACCCACCACAGACAATGCCTTGATGTATGCCGCGACACCCTCCGCCACGACCTGCATAGCCCCCGGCGTCCAGTGGGTGTCCGTGGCCAGAAAGGCCTCACCATGTTTTTCGGCATATTCGGCAAGCACGGATCGGGCATCAAAAAGATGTACTCCATTTTCCTCCATGAGCAGAGCAAATTGTGACCAGGAGCGATTCGCAAGAGGCCTTACGGGAGAACGGGAAGAAAGCCTTTCGGGATGAATGGAGCTTTTCGTCGGCACCGGTACCAAGAGTAACTCAATTCCCCGAGCCGCCAGCTGTTTTTTGAGGTCAACAATGGCCTTCACCGGATCAGGCTGTACCTTTTTTTCCCAAACAGCGCGGGGTTTAACTCGTGCCTGCAGCTGTTCAGGGCTCAAAAAAGGCTGGCCGACCAAAAAATCCACTCCCGGCCAATAATAGAGCCAGCCCTCATTCCCTATAATCACCTTATTATTGCCCTGCTCCAGGAATCGCGAAAAAATATATTGCAAGAGAGGAAGAAAAAATTTCTTTAAGAAGCTGTCCCCCTCCAAGGTACTTTCCAAATGATGCAGGTCTTGCAAAAGATCATTGTTTTTATTTTGGACTATCTGCGTAAAAGATTGAGTCCCTTTAATCCCTTTATCGCCGGACTGAAAAAACGATACAGGTTTTCTTCCACCATGATCCACAACGAACTGGCTCAAAGGTACCAGAAAAATAACCCCGACGAAAAAAAGAGACAGCGCTAGGGCTAAATACCTGCTGATGGCAGTATGCCCAATTTCAATCTTGGCAATCGCCTCTCTGCTCATTTTTTTTCCGGGCATATGCTTGTCCGCAACAGTTCCTTGCATGATCTTCTGTATCACTGATGACAAAATGCCAGCTGCTTCTCTACAATCCCAATCTGTCCGTGACAGCAACGATGATGGGCCACTGATGCTCGGCATCCAAACTGGCAAAAAAAACTCTTTCCAGCAACGAAACCTAAAAATTGAAATAAATAAACGGGTTATATGACTGCATACTGAGTACCGCAACCGAGATTATCAACAACGACATTACAATTGCAACCTTGGCGATCCCCATATCTCTGGTCCAATCCCAGCTCTGCGGGGCCTTCCAGACGACCAGAGCGGCAATAGACATGGAGAGGAGGTAATACCGGGAATAGAGCAAACCATCCAACAAGAGAGAGGTCTTCGGAACATCCTCCAGGCCAAACATTGAGCCCAAGTAAATAAGCGCGCCGTTCAAGGTCTCGGCCCTGAAAAAAACCCAGGCAATGAGTACCAGGACAAATGTAACACCAACCCGGCAGGCCTTAGGCAGCATAAAATAGCAGGGTCTTCTGCCAAACAGTCGCTCACTGCCCAGCAGAACTCCATGCAGGCCGCCCCAGATCACAAAGTTCCAGGATGCCCCGTGCCACAGCCCGCCAAGAAGCATAACTATAGCCAGATTTCCCGCCGTCCGAATGTCGCCATGTCGGTTGCCACCCAGAGGGATATACAGATATTCACGCAACCAGGTAGATAATGAGATGTGCCAGCGCTGCCAAAACTCGGTTATTGATGCGGAAAGATAGGGAGAATTAAAATTCTTCGCAAAGACAAAACCAAACGACAACCCCAGGCCGATCGCCATATCAGAATAGGCGCTAAAGTCAAAGTAGATCTGGAAGCTATAGGCGATAATACCATACCAGGCATCAATCCAGTACAGCGAACCGGCGGAAAAGGTGATATCGGCAAGCTTGCCGCAGGTGTTGGCCAGCAACACTTTCTTGGTCATCCCCAGACTAAAGAAGGCCACCCCCCGGGCAAACTTTTCCAGGGTATGGTCCCGCCCAATTAACTGATCGGCAATCTCCTGAAATCTGACAATCGGTCCGGCTACCAATTGCGGGAACATTGAAATATAACAGGCAAAGTTGATAAAGCTGCGCACATAAACGGCATCTCTCCTGTACACATCAACAACATAACTCATGGCCTGAAAGGTATAAAAACTGATCCCCAAGGGCAAAACAAATTTGACAACGGGGGCGGGATCAAAATTTTCAATCCCCAAAAACAGAAAAATCTGATTATAATTTTCCAGTGCAAAACCGGTGTATTTAAAGAAACAAAGCAACGACAGGTTGATAACTATGGCAATGGCCAAGGCGCCTTTCCTTCGACCGCGCTGATTTTCACGAGCCTGACCTATCACCACTCCACAGTAATAATTCATCAGGGTAGAGCCAAACATCAGCAGTGCAAAAAAAGGATTCGACCAGCCATAAAAAATATAGCTAATCACCGTCAAGATGAGATTCTGCGCTTTTGCCGGAGTACAAAAATAGACGAGCAGGCTCAAGGGCAGAAAGTAAAAAAGAAAGATATGAGATGAAAAAACCATTGATTTTTATGTTGTCACATGAGCAATAGCTTTGTCATTTATATGCAGAGTCTATGACCGTTGTCTTTACCAGCGCCTGATCTTTATTGGCACGACACTTCTTCAGAGGTTATACCCACACATGGAAGAAAGAACGCAAGTAACTGTACAATGCCAGGACAACTGAGTCACGGAATTACTTTTTTTCATTCCTTTCTCAAGTTGTCAACACTGGATCCTGATGGATGAGAATATCTGCCGTTGGAAAGTGTTCTTTAATAGCAGCTTCCACCTCCTTAGCGATAGTGTGGGACTGAACGAGAGAAATCGTGGCATCAAGATCAAGGTGGAGCTGGATAATCGAAATTTGTCCCGACTGACGGGTTCGCAGGTCATGCATGCCGATGACCTGGGGATGGCTTCTGGCAATGGCCTGAATTTTTTCCCGTTGATCCAGGGGAAGTTGTTGATCCATCAACAGTTGTACAGATTCCTTACCGATCTGCCAGGCGCTGCGCAGAATAATCGCCGCAATGACCATGGAGAGAAGAGGGTCAATTATCTGTCCCCAGCGCAAACGGCTGAATAGCAGCGCGGCAATGGTGCAGGCATTGGTGAGAAGGTCGGTGGCATAGTGGAGGGAGTCTGCGCGAATGGCCGGGGAGTGCGTTTTTTTGACCACGAATCGTTGAAAGCTGAGAAGAATCAGGGTGGTCACAATGGAAAAGAACATAATGCCCAGACCTGTGCCAACAGACTGCACAGGCATCGGTGATTTTAACCGTTCTACTCCATGCATGAGAAGGATCAAGGCCGAGCCGGCGATGAAACTTGATTGTCCCAGTCCGGCCAGGGCTTCAGCCTTGCCGTGGCCAAAGCTATGGTCTTCATCGGCGGGGTTAAGGGAGTAACGAATGGCCATGGCATTGATGAACGAGGCCATGACATCCATAAGAGAATCAAGAAGCGAGGCGAGGATGCTGAGTGAGCCAGTGGTCAGCCAGGCCCCGAATTTAACCGTCACCAACAGCAGGGCCGTGAACATCGAGGCATAGGCAGCCTGTTTCAACAATTTCGCGGCTTGATGGGGTGTGGTAGACAAGGTCATAACAATGCGATTAAAGAGGGGGTTGTTTCGCTACTGCCGCTGGCCTTTTCACTCATATTTTGAGGGCACAAGGGGATTATGGGGCGACAGGATTGCGGTTTTCAACAAAATAACAAAATCTGTCCCAGTAAAACTCCCGACCGCTGATTGGACAGCGAAGGGTGACTTTCTTATCATCACAAGCGATGACCGTCCAATTTCCCCGTCGTGGCCCCTGGTCAATATAAATTTCCTCCCCAATGACAAATGGATAGGGAGTGAAAACCGGTATGGATTTGTTGTTCATGAAAAAAAACCAACTGAAAGGGGATGGGTTGTCCAATTCAGGCAAGGCCCAAAGATAAGGCCGCATCGAGGGCATAAAAAAAGGGCTTCGAGTGAGTTCCCGAAACCCTTTTGATCCAAAAGTGGGGTGAATGATGGGACTTGAACCCACGACCTCCTGGGCCACAACCAGGTGCTACCACCAGCTGAGCTACATCCACCACTAAAGACTACGATAAACAAGCAAAAACGAAAAATTTTTATACTTGTTGGCGGTCATTTTAGCAAGAGAAAAATGGTTGTAGAGCCCCCAGCTTTCCCCTTTTCTACAATTCAGTCTGGCAGTGCATACATTTGTGCGCCTGGGCTTTAATGAGTTCAGCGCAGTGGGGGCACTCTTTTTTGAAATGAGACTGGAGAATATCATGGATGATCATGTCACACTCCTGGGTGAGGGAGGTGTCTCTAAAGGTATGATTCCTGATCGCGTCAATGCAGGAAAGATCGTTCATCTGGCGCAGACAGGAGACCGCCTTTTGCCGGTTACTGAGCGCGGCGGACTCATCCAGGATCAGGGTCATCACCGGTGTTAAATCGTGTGTGGCAACACAGGCATCCAGGGCTGCCAATGCCTCTTGTTCTTTGATAAAGCGGGCATTTTGCTTCTTTACCGCCTCCACATCAATGACACTGCCGGTAAAGGCATATTCACTGGCAACCATCATCACATTCCGTTCCTTGCTGCCCGGTAATTCCATACACCGATATGACCCTTTATGCCCATATTGTAATTCGATATGTTGCCAACCATTCTTAAAGGTAGGGCATTCATCATTCAGACAGATGAACAGGACTTCAGAACCCCAGCCAAGCCCGTCCCCCACATGGACTGGCGGGGCTTCACAGCAAGACATTCTGGTCTGGCAACTGGGACAGGTATGTACTTCGTCAAGGTAATTCAAATTTCGCGTAAACATGATAACTCCTCGCATGATCAAACAATAAAAAACCACAGTCCTGCCCTATTGGCCTAAACTGTGGTATATCTTGATAACAAAATCAATAACAACAGAAAACATGCCTGTCAAGGCCAAGCCCTGCCAGCGTTTCACTTCGATACGCGTCCTGGAGTTGGCTGTTTAATCTTACTGTATCGGTGATGGTGTTGATTTAGCGGGAGAAACGAAGGGGAAGACGGCGTCGGGGGCGGAATGGGGTAAGAATTGACAAGCGAGTGTTTGCGTGCTCTTGAGGAGAAAAGTATAATCAAGCCTACCCTGCATCTCAATAGGCCCATAAATGCCCAACCGCCTCAGGCTGGCTGTGTATTCCACGGAATCCGGCCACTGATTCCATCCGAATCCGAATAGGTTGTCAGAGCGAAGCGACGCTGTTTTTTTGATGATTAGTCGAATACCCTGTTGTCTGGTTTTAAGTCAAGGGTGTTTCCTTTTTTCTCAGGAATT